>JBEAYI010000029.1:0-7049 GCA_041159375.1 Actinomycetota bacterium | reverse complement strand
CGAGTTCGCGGTGGTACAGGTCTTGGGTTATCAATTGCCTTAGAAGATGCACGATTGCACAACGGTGAACTCGAAGTGTGGGGTCGACCTGGGCATGGTGCGCATTTTGTACTCACGTTGCCGCGTGTGGCTGGCAATAATATTGAAGCACGTTTAATTCGACTTGAGCCGAAAGATTACTCACTTTAAATACCCACAGGGGCGGCACAATTGTTAGCTACTAGATTTTCATTAGACATCATGTCTTCGTGCTTAAACCTCATTCCTTAACAGAGATTCTGTTTCCAGTTCGTTGTTTTGGCTGCCGAGCACTCGGTCCGAATATTTGCTCCCAATGCAGAGTTCTATGGAATCCACATTTATATCGAAGCACTTTAGATTCCATGCCCGTTTATTCGGCAGTTTTATACTCACCGGTCGCCAAGAGAATCATTCTTTCTGCAAAAGAAAACGGAGTGAAGGCAGCTGATGATTTAATCATTCACGCGCTCTCTCATAGTTTGCATTTATTGTTGCGTGATTTTGAAGTAGGAGTCCTTGTACCAGCACCATCTCGCAAGAGTTCTAATCGAAAAAGAGGTCGAGATTTTTTGTCAGAAATTACTCATTCGATTGCTCTTAGCGAATCATTAGATTGCATGGATTTACTGATTCATACCAGAAGAATCAAAGATCAATCCGAGCTAAATGCCCATGATCGAAGTGAGAATATTTATCAAGCTTTGGCAATTGATAGGAATAAATTGACTGCTTTAGGAGTTGATACAGATGTGATTCTTGTCGATGACTTGCTCACAACAGGTGCAACACTTCTCGAAGCCCGCAGGGCTCTAGAAGTGCGTGGAATAAGGGTGATTGCGGCAATTACTGCCTGCCTCTCGCCACCGCTAAGATAGTCCAGTTACTGCGACCGACCGATCAGATAGCCAGAAAGGGTGATGTGATGCCAGCGATTTTTGACCGCATTATGCGCGCTGGCGAAGGTCGAATTTTAAAGGAACTCAGTAAGTTAGTTGTTTTAGTAAATGCACAAGAACCTCGCATGATCGCAATGAGCGATGATGAATTGCGCGAGCAAACTCAAATTTTTAAGAACAGATTCGCGCAAGGCGAAACGTTAGATGATTTACTGCCTGAAGCTTTTGCTGTAGTTCGCGAAGCTGCGAAAAGAACTCTTGGTCAGCGTCACTATGACGTTCAAATCATGGGTGGTGCAGCGCTACATCGTGGAAACATCGCCGAAATGCGCACTGGTGAAGGAAAAACTCTTGTTGCAACACTTCCTTCTTATCTAAACGCGTTAGCTGGACGTGGAGTACACGTTGTCACAGTCAATGATTATCTCGCCGAACGCGATAGCGAATGGATGGGACGCGTACACCGATTCTTAGGTTTACAAGTTGGCGTAATCCTTGCAAACATGACACCTGTTGAACGTCGCGAAGCATATGGATCAGATATTACATACGGAACAAATAATGAATTTGGCTTTGATTACCTGCGCGATAACATGGCATGGAATTTAGATGATTGCGTTCACAGAGATCACTTCTTTGCAGTAGTTGACGAAGTTGACTCAATTTTAATTGATGAAGCGCGTACGCCTTTAATCATTAGTGGACCTGCTGATAAGGCAACTAAGTGGTACCTCGAATTTAGCCAGTTGGTACAAAAATTAGATCGCGGTCGTCACTACGAAGTAGATGAGAAAAAGCGCACGGCTGGAATTCTCGAAGAGGGCGTAACCCGCGTAGAAGAGTTACTAAAGATTGAGAATCTGTATGAGGCTGCCAATACACCGATGATTGGTTATCTCAACAACGCTATTCGCGCTAAAGAGCTTTACAAGCGCGATAAAGATTATGTAGTTATGAATGGCGAACTACTTATTGTTGATGAACATACAGGTCGAATCCTGGCTGGACGTCGCTACAGCGAAGGCATGCACCAGGCTTTGGAAGCAAAAGAGCGCATTGAAATTAAGGATGAAAACCAGACTCTCGCAACTATTACGTTGCAGAACTACTTCCGTTTATACGAAAAACTCTCCGGCATGACCGGTACTGCAATGACTGAAGCATCTGAATTCCATCAGATTTATAAACTTGGCGTTGTTCCTATTCCTACAAATCGATCTATGGTTCGTATTGATCAAGCAGATTTAGTCTATAAATCAGAGGCCGGAAAATTCGCAGCGGTAACTAATGACATCGTCGAACGTCATCGCAAGGGACAACCAGTTTTGGTTGGAACAGTCAGCGTTGAAAAATCTGAAGAACTATCGGCGCTCCTTAAGAAAAGCGGGGTGCCACACGAAGTTCTTAATGCTAAGCATCACGAACGCGAAGCAGCGATTATTGCGCGCGCAGGTGTTGTAGGCGCCGTAACAGTTGCAACAAATATGGCTGGTCGCGGAACTGACATCATGCTCGGTGGAAACCCAGAATTTATGGCAGATTTTGAATTACAACGTAAAGGTTTATCTCCTGTAGATAATCCGAAAGAGTACGAAGCTGCTTGGCCAGAAGAGATTGCAAAGCAAAAAGCAGCAGTTGCAAAAGGCCATGATGAAGTACGCGCACTTGGTGGTCTCTACGTTCTCGGTACCGAGCGCCACGAATCTCGTCGTATTGATAATCAGTTGCGTGGTCGTTCTGGTCGCCAAGGCGATCCCGGAGAGTCTCGTTTCTACTTGTCTCTACAGGACGAACTCATGCGCCGATTTAATTCAGGTTTAGTTGAACGTTTCTTATCTGCAGCTGGTATTCCAGATGATGAACCAATTGAATCCAAGATGGTTTCTAATGCGATTCGTTCTGCTCAAACGCAAGTAGAAGCTCAGAACTTTGAAATCCGCAAGAACGTTCTCAAGTATGACGACGTAATGAATCGCCAACGTGAAGTAATTTATGGTGAGCGCCGTCTTGTTCTTGAAGGTAAAGATATTAAAGATCAAGTGGGCGAATTCATGAGCGAGACACTTGGCGCTTATGTTGATGCAGCCACCGCTGATGGTTATGCAGAAGATTGGGATCTAGAAAAACTCTGGACCGCTCTTAAGGTTATTTATCCAGTCACCTTTACAATCCAAGAACTCGAAACAGAAGTTGGATCTCGCGCTGGTCTTGATTCTGACTTCTTGAGAGCACGCATCCTCGAAGATGTTGCTAATGCTTATCAAAAACGTGAGCAGAGTTTAGGTAGCGAAGTAATGCGCGAACTCGAGCGCAAGGTATTGCTATCTGTGCTCGATCGTAAATGGCGCGAGCATTTGTATGAGATGGATTATTTGCAAGAAGGCATCGGTCTTCGCGCTATGGCGCAGCGCGATCCACTCGTTGAATATCAACGCGAAGGCTTTGATTTGTTCACAGCGATGATGGATGCAATCAAGGAAGAAATCGCAAGCTATCTTTTCAATATCGAAGTTCAAGTTGAAGGCAACAATAAGGTGCAAGCCAAGGGCCTTGAACAACCAGAGGCACCTGTAGCAGCGCTTAAGTACACAGCTGCTGATGAAGATGGCGTTACGCGCTCAACCGATGTTTCACGCAATGGTCCGTGTCCTTGTGGTTCAGGTAAGAAGTTTAAGCGCTGCCACGGCGCCGCTTAATATTTATAACAAATCTAACGCTGTACATAACCACCGATTATCGACGCCTTCAAAGCGAACCGAAAGTGCACGCAACCTTTCGCCATATCTAACTGTCACAACTGATTCGCAAATTCCATCGAGTGGTTCACTCTGATGGATCGTTCTTAACTTACCAACTTCTTTCATGCTGCCAGCTCTGGCGTGTAGCTCTGTAAATATCTTTCTGTGGCACATCCGAGTGAGTTGTGAGGGCGAACGGCGACCTGCCCATATTTCAAGAACGCTTACAACAAATTTCATAGTCCATTGGTGCAACTCTGGAAGATCACTTGCCGAAGTTGGTTGAGGTGAGAAATCTGGATCGTATTCATCATCAAAACTAGATGGAATTAAGTACAAGCGTGCTTTTTGTTTTTCATGCTCTTCTACGATTGGACGAAACATCTCAAGCATAGGGTGCTGCCAATCTTCTGCTTCACAGCTTGAAATTTCTGCATACGTAACTGGCTTTAGTAAGGAGATGCTCTCGATAGTTGTCATGAACAGAGAGTGATGCCGCCGAGCAGAAGTTAAAACAGGCAAAGTGATGAGTTTTTACTCATCAAAAAGAATGGATGTGCACTGCGAATTTATCGCTTCTTTATCTAGCGTTGAGTACCTGCCTATGGCCATTCAAAGAAAATCTTCTCGCTCACGTTTAATCCTTGCTATCGCCCTCATTGCGGCATCACTAATTAGCGCCTTCATATTTTCTTCTCTTGCAAACCAAAAAACCACCATGATTGTCTCTACAACTTTTTTGCTTCCAGGACATCAAATAACTGAGAACGACCTGGCGCGAGTGCAAGTAACACTTGGCGATGTCGCGATGAATTACATCAGCGAGGAGTCCCAGATCCTCGGAACCTTTACAAAAGTTCGCATAGAAGCGCATGAATTGATTTCACGGACATCGATTTCACCGCAAGCCGATTCGTTGTCCCTAAGTTCAGTGCCGTTGAGCATTCGATCAGCAGATGCACCAGAAGGAATAAGTCCAGGTTCGGTCATCGACATTTATTGGGTTCAGGCTGATTCCAATGGAGAAATTCAGTTAATTCCTGAACTCGTCATTGCAGGTGCTCATGTATTGGCAATTACCAAGAGTGGTTCAAATTTTGGAAGCGAAGTTGGACTTACGGTCGCGGTGCAATCAGATGAAGTGCTCTTGCTATTAGGTGCAACATCGCAAGGTCGAGTTGTTCTTGTGAGTTCACATGGCTGAAATTGCTTTACCTGTAATTATTACAGCCATTTCAAACTCCGAACAAGAGAGTTTTGTTGCAGGAACTCTCTTCACACAAGGATGGAGTGTCATACATCGAGCAGTGGATTTTGAATCTCTGCATGAGTTCGCATCATCTAATCCGGAGCAGGCAAGTTCGGCCCTTCTCTTGTATTCACCAGATCTCAACGATTTTGACTCTGATTCCTTCGAAACTCTTTCTTTAAATTTTCGTCAAATAATTGGTTTTGCTTCGAGTAACTCCCCACGAAGCGTTGATGATGGATTACATGAAATCCCATCAACAGCGCCTCAGCTAGCAACTTTCATTCGTGGGTATGTGCGCTCTCCTCTCATACGCAAACTAACGCCACTGATTCAATCGAATAACCGCGCACGTGTTATTGCAATTTCTTCTGCAGGCTCTTGTACAGGCGCGAGCACCATGGCAATAAATCTTGCCTATGAACTATCGCTGAAAGAAAAGAAGGTCCTGCTTATAGATGCAAACCTAAGTGAACCAAATATTGCTATCTATCTTGATCAGAGAAATCTAATTGATGAAGAACTTTGGCGACTCTCTTCGCCATGTTTGTATATCAAGGAGCTCACCCGAGAGCGCATTGCAGAGTTTGACTCAGTTATTGAAAGGGCGCACTCTGATTTTGATTTCATTATTATTGATATAGGAACAATTCATGATCTGTCCTCACAGTTATCTGATCGCCGCGCAGATTCATTAGTTATTACCTGGGCTGGAGATCACGCAGATGAGCTATGGATAATTGCCAGACCAGATCGAATAGGTCAGATGAGATTTAAGAAAATAACATCCATACTCAACAGAACCTCCATAATCTCTTCAATAACTTTCGTTTTAAACATGCGGACACATGGCAGAAAAGGCCAGGAAGAAGAGAAGGTTTTTCTCTCTGTGGCCACTACTCATAAAGCCGCACACCTCTATGTCTTGCCATCAGATATCCGCAGCACAACTGATGCCTCAGAATCTCGGGCAGCGCTTGCGGAGGTAAATGAGCGAGGAGTACTGCGAAAAGCTTTGGCGTCAATTGCAAGTGAAATGATTTCCTAAACTCTTATACCCTTAGCCAATGCGTGCATATCTAGCTATGACTCTCGATGAAGTCAGAGATTTTCATGCCCAAGAGAAATTCACTCCTGAAATAGTTTATGCACCGACAATCAAATTCATCACTGAAAATCCTGAGTTAGATGAAGAAGAAGCAGAGTATGAAATCTCAATGATTGCCGCCCGAAATTCAGGCGGTTATGTCATCGCACTAGAAGTATCTGATAAACAAATTGCACAACACTTAGAGGAAACCGTGGTACTCAACCAAGAAATACTCTGGGATAGCGTCGAAGCTCTATTCGTATATGACGCACATGAGGATGAATTAACTTGGTATGCCACTCAAGAAATTGGTGATTATCTAAATGCTGCGGGAGCCAAATAATGGCTCGCTTAGAAGATCTCGTACACGGCCGATCTCCCCTTTCGCCGGCACACATCCATAGAATTCAAGAACTAGTTGCCGATTGGCAATTACTCGCAGATTTATCTTTTGCTGACCTAGTGCTCTGGGTCCCGCTTCGTAAAGATTTTAAGAGTTGGCCGACAGGATACGTAGCTGTCGCACATATACGCCCAACAACGGCGGCAACGATTTTCACCCACGATGTAATTGGTGATGAGATCGATTGGGGGAGCAAACCACTTATTGATCAAGCACTCTCTGATGGTGAAATCATCAGAAACTCCGAACCGGAATTAGTCGGAGAAGTCATGATTAAAGTTGAGACAGTTCCAGTTATTTTCGAATCACAAGTAATCGCTGTCATCTCTCGCCACCGAAGTGCTGAGTCAATGCGCACACCAAGTCGACTCGAACTAAATTATCGAGAAATTGCTCATAAGTTGTATGCAATGGTTTGTGAAGGAACTTTTCCATACCCAGGTGCACATGCATATTTAGATCCAATTCCACGAGTTGGTGACGGACTCATTCGATTAGATGTAAACGGAACAATTTCTTATGCCAGCCCAAATGCACGTTCTGCATACAACAGACTTGGTTGGGATAGCGATTTAGAAGGTTGCAATCTTGGAGAAGTCAGCGAGAAGGTAAACACAAATGTTCTTGAAGCAGATGATCAAGGATTGCGAAG
>JBEAYI010000028.1:0-7118 GCA_041159375.1 Actinomycetota bacterium | reverse complement strand
CTTAACACTTCTGCAGCGAGAGACTCTGTCAATGCTGGCCCAAGGAATGAGTAACTCCGAAATCGCTCGAATTCACTTTGTTACTGAAAAATCTGTTGAGCAAATGGTGGGCAGAATCGCACATACCTTCAATATTTCACCCCAAGCAAGCAGCAATATGAGAGTTCTATTAACTCTTGCTTTTCTCACAGGATTAGAAGAGGTAGTTGCTTAAGGTAATCAGGTATCGTCCGCGAAATGGATACCGATCTTGGCACTATTCGTTCTAGATGGAATGAAGTATTAGACCTGCTCGAATCCAATGATCGAATTGCTTGGCTGGTTTTCTTTGATGCCCGGCTCGCATCCTTTGATAACAACGTGCTGACTTTGGATTTCTCGGATGCACGTAAGTTTGCATCAAGTCACGAATACCAAGCTGTGCGACCAAAGCACAAAGAGTCTTTGGCATCTGCGATTAAGAAAGTTTTCTCTTTAGATGTCGTGATTGAGGAGCTTGCGTGAAAAAGAAAATCGCAATCATCGCAATCACTCTCTTTGCACTCTTTTCAAATGGCTTTGTTTCTGCCTTTGCAAATGAAGTTCCTGTCATCACAGATGCTGGTCCTCTGGCGCAGATTGAGTTAAAAGGTCCTGGTGGTCGAATACACGGTACTGATATCAGTAGATGGCAGCATCCCAATGGAAAGCTGATTGACTTTAAGAAAAAGCGCGCTGCTGGAATGAACTTTGTAATGATCAAGGGTTCAGATACGCGAGATGAAGCAGATGCACTTGCTCGTAAGTGGCTAAAGATTGATCGTGAAGCTGCGCAGGCAGCGGGTCTTTATACAGGTTTTTATCACTATGCAATCTTGCCTAATGTTGCAACTAAATCATTGGTGATTAAAGATGCAAAGGCGCAAGCACAAAAAGTTGTGTGGCGAATCGCATCTATCGGTGGACTTACTGAAAAAGATTTACCTGTGGCTTTAGATCTTGAGAACAAATGTGTAAAAATTCGCTCATCTGGTTCGTGTGAAAAATATGCATCGCGAAGCACTGTCACGCTCTGGGCCGAAACATTTTTGCGAGATATCAAGGAAAAAGTTGGTCGCACGCCAATTCTTTACTCGTACTCAAGCTTCCTTGAAGGTTCCATGACGCGCAGTAAGGAGTTAGCGCAATATCCACTCTGGATTGCGCAATATGGATTAGATCCTGCAGTGCCAACAAATCACCCAGGAATGAAAAATACTGGTTGCTATGTGCATTCGTGGACAGCGGCAAATTGCAAAGCGCAGTGGACTATGTGGCAGTACTCATCGTGTGGAATTGCTCCAAAGTACGGAGTGCCTGGTTCTCGCTTAGATCTCAATGTCTTTAGAGGTACTCCTGAATCATTTGCAGCACTTCGAAAAGGTTCTTGGACACCAGAACCATCAGATTTCATGCCTGTGGGCGAATCAAGTTTTATGACTGTTAAATCTGTGACTTTTAGTAATACCAATCGACCGCTAGTTGTTGATGTGGACGTTATGCGACCAACTCTGGATCCAGTTGTCACAGGAACAGTTAAGTTTGTTCAAGATCCTGCTAATCCAATGCAGGTCTCACTTAAACAACGAGCAGTGCGCGCAACAAGTGGGTCGTGGACTCTCTCTGTTTCAGGGATTCCAGCTGGCACGTGGAGTGGTCAGATTGTTTACGATGACACATCTGATACACATGCAATTTCATCACAACCGATTACTTTTACTATCGAACAAGCCTTAACAACACCAACTCCTAAGCCAACTAAGAAGCCAGTAGCAAAACCAAAGAGTGATGGGTGCCGAGGTCAGATTAAGAATTAAGCGCTTGCCAGTGCTTCTTCGATAGATTCAATTTCGCGCTCGGCAATATCTAGATATGCGTTGACGGAATCCTTCTTCTGCTTTGGAGTCCATCCAAGTACTGGCGCAATAATTGTTGCAACGTCATTTGCTAAATCCATTGCACTATTCGCTGCTTCAAAAGCCAGTCGTGTACGACGTGAAATAACGTCATCAACGCTGCGTGCACCTTCATGGCTAGCGGCATAGTAAATCTCTGCCTTCAAATATGGCAGATCCTTAGTTAGCGGCTTTGCAAGCTTTGGATCATCGTGGATAATTTCGAGAATTTCACTGATGAGTGAGCCATAGCGATTAAGTAAGTGAATAACGCTTTCAGTGCTGAGTCCGCTCTCTTCTGCAATTCGCTCTGCTTGTTGCATCAATGCGTAATAACCATCTGCTCCAACAATCGGAAGTTTTTCGGTAACGCTTTCAGCAATTATGCGTCGCAATTCAACGCCTGCTAAATCAATTACATCTTTACCCATAACCCGATAGGTCGTGTACTTACCTCCAGCGATGCTGACAAATCCTGGTGCGCTGCGATCCACTGTGTGCTCGCGTGAAAGCTTTGTTGTAGTCGAATCTTTCTTGTTGGCTACCAGAGGACGTAATCCTGCATAGACGCCAATGACATCTTCAATCTTAAGTTTTGGCTTCAAAACTTTATTTGCTTCATTGATGATGTATTCAACATCTGCTCGCTCAGCGAGTGGTTTGCGGCGATCACCGGTGTATGGAGTATCTGTTGTTCCAACAATCCATTTATCTGCCCAAGGAATCAAAAAGAGAACTGAAAGCGCGGTCTTAAGAATAATTCCTTCTTTAGATTTAATAGCGTTCTTTGGCAGAACAATGTGAACACCTTTACTCATGGTGACGTTGTAGCCAGCTTTAAGTCCAAATGTTTCATGAAGCTCATCGCTCCAGATGCCGGCACACATAACTGTGGCCGTGGCTTTAATTGTGATCAATTTTCCTGATTCGATATCACGAGCTTTAACACCGAGTACGCGCTTGCCCTCTTTAACGAGTGATTCAACTTTCACACCAGTTGCAATAACTGCACCGTGACGCGCAGCTGTGCGGGCAATCATCATTGTGTGACGAGCGTCGTCAACCTGGGCGTCAAAGTATTTGATTGCGCCAGTGACAATGTCTGGACGAAGCGATGGTGCGATTTCTGCAATTTTCTTTTGGCTGATGTGTTTGTGCCCAGGCAGTGCGCGTTGGAATCCACGAAGTGCGTCATAAAGTGCAAGACCTGCGCCAACGTATGTGCGTTCGCGAACTTTCTCGTGAAGCGGATATAAGAATGCAAGTGGCTTTACTAAGTGCGGAGCAAGGGATGAAACCATTAACTCGCGCTCGTGCAGCGCTTCGCGGACTAATTTAAAGTCATACTGTTCTAAATAACGCAGACCACCATGAATAAGTTTGCTTGAGCGACTAGATGTTCCGGATGCAATATCTGATGCCTCAACGAGGGCAACTTTTAATCCACGTGATGCTGCATCGAGTGCTGCTCCGACGCCAGTGACTCCGCCACCGATAACTAGAACGTCAAATGTCTCTGTGGTTAATGATTTAAGCGCTTCATCGCGTTCTTCAGGTCCAAGGTGCGATGAAAACAAGGCTCGGATCCTTTCTTCAAAATTCGTTGTCTAGATAGGCTAAGCGTAACCTGAGAAGGAAAACAAAGATACTTATGACTTACATCGGCGCACTTGATCAAGGAACGAGCAGTACTCGTTTCATGATTTTTGATGCCGATGCGCGCGTGATTGCATCTCACCAACTAGAACATAAACAGATATTTCCCAACCCTGGCTGGGTCGAGCACGATGGCGCAGAAATTTGGACGCGCACACACGAGGTTATTGCTGGTGCTTTAGATAAAGCAGGGCTTAAGCCGGGTGACTTAACTGCCATAGGAATCACTAACCAACGCGAAACAACAATTGCGTGGGATGTAAAGACAGGAAAACCCCTTCATAACGCGCTGGTTTGGCAGGACACCAGAACAGCAGAGTTCATGGATAACTTAAGTGATGCGCACAAAGAATTAATCATCCATCGCACTGGCCTTGCAATAGCGCCATATTTTTCTGCGAGCAAGATGAAATGGCTCATTGATAACGTGCCTGCAGTTGCTGGCGCAGTAAAAGCCGGCACAGCGCGCATCGGAACAATTGATTCGTGGATTCTCTGGAACTTATCGGGTGGAACTTTTGCCACAGATGTTACAAACGCCAGTCGCACAGCGCTAATGAATCTGGAGACTTTAGATTGGGATCCAGAGTTACTGGCACTCTTTGCAATCCCCCGCTCTGTATTAGCTGATATCAAACCAACTTCGCATGTGTATGCGAAAACAAGTGATGGTGTTGCAATCGCAGCCCTAGTTGGTGATCAACAAGGCGCAATGATTGGGCAGACCTGCTTTGACGTTGGTGATTCCAAAACAACGTATGGCACAGGAAACTTTGCTCTTCTCAATACCGGAACCACAATTGTCAGATCACAACACGGTTTGCTCACAACCGTGTGCTACAAATTTGGTGACTCACCTGCCGTGTATGCACTCGAAGGTTCTGTAGCTGTTACCGGATCTGCTATTCAATGGCTACGTGATCAGCTAGGAATCATTAAATCTTCATCTGAAATCGAAGCGCTGGCAAGCAGTGTGGAAGAAAACGGTGGAGTTTATTTCGTTCCTGCTTTCTCTGGTTTATTTGCACCGTATTGGCGCAGCGATGCACGAGGAGTCATCGTTGGATTAAGTCGAGCAAGTACAAAAGCACATCTTGCTCGCGCAGCCCTTGAAGCAATTGCATATCAAACTCGTGATGTTTTAGATGCCATGTCAGCAGATAGCAAGGTGCCACTTACATCAATGCGCGTAGATGGCGGTGCTACTGCGAATAATTTATTAATGCAGATTCAATCCGATGTCTTGGGAATCGAAATTATTCGACCAGAAGTTATTGAAACAACTGCACTGGGTGCTGCATATGCTGCGGGCATTGCAGTTGGGGTCTGGAAATCACCTGATGATGTGCGAAATAAATGGCGCGAAAATCATCGATGGAGTTCAACACTTGATCCCAATTTACGCGCAGAAAAATATGCACAATGGACGAAAGCAGTGCAACGCACGCTTAATTGGATAGAGTAGACACACTATGAGCTCGAAACTCGGCGCAGGTGTTACGCGCACCGACCGTCCACTATCTGATGGTCGAACAATTCGTTATTACGATACACAAGATCAAGTTCGTGCTGCCGCTGATAAACGCGAAAAAGCAGAGCAACCAGGGATCGGTGAACTTCGTTTAGATCCACTCGTGAATGAATGGGTTGCAATGGCTGCGCACCGACAAGGACGAGTCTTTCTACCACCAAAAGAGTTGTGCCCACTCTGTCCATCTACTGGTGAAAATCTGACAGAAGTTCCCGAAGATGGATTTGAAGTAGTTGTATTCGACAATAAATCTCCATCACTACGCCCACCCGTTGGTGATTGGGCTCTGCCAGATATGGCAGGACCAGATACTGACACCGGAAGCGCAGCAGGCAAGTGCGAAGTTATTTGTTTTACAGCAGATCATGGGCAATCATTTAAAGATTTAAGTACCGAACGCATTCGCGTATTACTTGAAGCGTGGATAGATCGCACACGCGAGTTATCAAAAGAGAAGTTCATCCACCACATTGCGCCCTTTGAAAATCGTGGTGAAGAAGTTGGTGTGACTTTGGCCCATCCACACGGTCAGATTTATGCCTATTCATATATTCCACCAAAGGTTTCTCGCATGCTTGAAGTCGCTAAGAAGCATAAGGAGCGCACTGGCAAGGTTTTATTTGACGAAATCGTTGCTCGCGAAATCAAAGATGAAGAGCGCATCGTGGCCGAAAATAAACACTGGGTTGCATATGTTCCATACGCTGCACGTTATTCATTTGAGATTCACGTTGCTCCAAAGGTTTCTGTTGCAGATTTGAGCGAACTAACACCTGAAGTTGCAGATGCCTATCCTGCAATTGCAAAGGAAGTTCTGCAGCGTCTAGACGGTGTCTTTGATATTCCAATGGCGTACATCGCCGCCTGGCATCAAGCACCCGTGCGAGAAGGCCGAGACTTATTGCGTCTGCACTGGCAGATAACAAGTGTGCGCCGTGCACCAGGAAAACTTAAGTATTTAGCGGGTTCTGAATCTTCGATGGGCGCATTTATTATGGATTTACGTCCAGAACAATCTGCTGCGCAATTGCGAGAAGTAAAGCTGAAGTAAATGAAAATCTTGGTCACAGGGGGCGCCGGATATATTGGCTCTCATGCTGTTGAAATCCTAAAAAACAGCGGCCACGATGTAACTGTGCTCGATGATTGCAGCACTGGTCACGTTGATTCATTGCCACCAACAGTTCGCTTTGTTCAGGGCTCCTTGCTTGACTCTGACATGGTTGCACGAGCCCTCAAGGGATGTGACGCTGTGATGCACTTTGCAGGCAAATCTCTGGTTGGTGAATCTGTTGAAAAACCAGATTTGTATCGCACAGTAAATGTTGCAGGCACAAAGGTCTTGTTAGATCAGATGAATATATTGGGCGTTAAGAAAATAGTCTTTTCATCTTCGGCTGCAACCTATGGCGAACCAGAGTCTTCTCCGGTCTCAGAGACCGCCAAGTGCGCACCAACAAATCCTTACGGCGAAACAAAGTTAGCAATTGAGCGAGAGTTAGATTCTGCGGCCCTAACTCAACAAGTAGCCGCTGTATCGCTCCGTTACTTCAATGTGGCAGGAGCTCTAGAGACAGAGCGTGGTTGGTTGGCTGAGCGTCACGATCCCGAAACACATCTAATTCCTAATGCTTTGCGTGCGACTTCGGATTCACCGCTTCGTATCTTTGGGCGTGATTGGGATACTCAAGATGGAACATGTGTGCGCGATTATGTTCACATTGTTGATCTTATCGATGCCCATATGAGAGCTCTTCAATATCTAAAGCCATCTGAACACCATGTTTTTAACATTGGCTCTGGCAGTGGTTATTCAGTTGCGCAAGTAGTTGCTTCGGTTTCTAGAGTCAAAGGTGCGGCGCTACCAACTGTGGATGCAGCGCGACGTGCTGGTGATCCTGCAGTACTGGTGGCCAATATTGATAAAGCAGAGATGTTACTTAATTGGCGTCCTGTGCGAACGTTAGATCAGATGGTTGAAGATACTTTTAAAGCTAGTTAACTGGCTTAATTTCAAT
>JBEAYI010000004.1:0-20778 GCA_041159375.1 Actinomycetota bacterium | reverse complement strand
GATTCCAGCTTTTATGATTCAAATGCAAAATCTTCCTGGAGTCACCAATAAATTAGAGTTCACAGCAAACAAATTAGGAACATATCCGGGACGCTGCAATATTTTGTGCGGGCGAAACCATACTCAAATGATTTTTACGGTCAAAGTTGTAACTCCATCTGAATACCAGAACTACCTAGAAACTCTGAAGGTGAGCGCAGCATGACAACTTTTGCAGAGCGTCCAGCACTGACTCTTCCAACGCAGGATGTGCAACCAACGCGAAAGGGAAATGCTTTCGTTAAGTGGGTAACTACAACAGACCATAAGCGCATCGGTTATTTGTATCTCTTTACTACTTTTGCATGGTTTCTAATCGCTGGACTTCTTGCACTTATATTGCGTTCAGAATTAGCACGTCCTGGTCTGCAGTTCTTGAGTAACGAGCAGTACAACCAAATTTTTACAATGCACGGAACAATCATGTTGCTGATGTTCGCAACTCCGTTATTCGTTGGTTTTGCCAACGTAATCATGCCTCTTCAAATTGGCGCAGCTGACGTAGCATTTCCGCGATTAAACATGCTTTCTTACTGGCTATATCTATTTTCAGGAATCATGGTTTTCGCAGGATTCATAACTCCTGGAGGCGCCGCCTCCTTTGGTTGGACTGCATATGCGCCACTATCAAACTCTGTGTATTCACCAGGCATTGGAGCAGACCTTTGGATAGTTGGTCTTGCTGTCGGTGGTATCGGAACAATTCTGGGCGCCGTTAATTTCATTACAACTATTTTTACAATGCGCGCACCTGGTATGACGATGTTCCGTATGTCGATCTTCTCTTGGAACGTATTGCTCACTTCGATCTTAGTTCTTCTAGCGTTCCCACCATTAGCGGTTGCTTTCTTAGGTTTAGAAGCGGATCGTCTATACGGTACTCACTTATTTGATCCGGCTAACGGTGGTGCGATGTTGTGGCAACACCTCTTCTGGTTCTTCGGCCACCCAGAGGTGTACATCTTGGCTCTTCCTTTCTTCGGAATTGCTACAGAAATTTTGCCAGTCTTTAGCCGCAAACCAATCTTTGGTTATAAGGGCTTGATTGCAGCAACAATTGCAATTGCAGCCTTGTCTGTCTCTGTATGGGCGCACCATATGTTCGCAAGCGGGCAAGTGCTCTTACCGTTCTTCTCGTTCATGACATTTTTAATTGGTGTACCCACCGGTGTTAAGTTCTTTAACTGGATCGGCACCATGTGGCGTGGTCACGTCACATTTGAAACACCAATGCTCTGGGTTATGGGCTTTCTCGTAACATTCTTATTCGGTGGATTAACTGGAATTATTCTGGCTTCACCACCACTTGATTTTGCAGTGTCGGCTTCATACTTCGTAGTTGCGCACTTCCACTATGTTCTATTTGGCACTGTGGTCTTTGCGATGTTTGCCGGATTCTATTTCTGGTGGCCAAAGATGACTGGTCGCATGCTTAATGAACGACTAGGAAAAATTCACTTCTGGACCCTATTCTTCGGATTCCACTTAACATTCTTAATTCAACACTGGCTAGGAATCAAAGGCTTCCCACGTCGTTATGCGGATTACCTACCTACAGATGGCTTTACCTTCATGAATACCGTTTCAACAATCGGTTCATTCTTATTGGCGCTTTCAATGATTCCATTCTTCGTAAACGTTTGGATTACTCGTAAGAGTCCACTCGTTAACGTCGATGATCCTTGGGGTTACGGCTCATCTTTGGAATGGGCAACTTCATGTCCACCTCCGCGCCACAACTTCACATCTATGCCTCGCATTTCAAGTGAACGACCAGCCTTTGATTTACACCATCCACACATCAAAACTGAAGGGCATTAAGTTCAATGAAAACTAATTGGATGCTCTTTGTTGGGCTAGCGATTTTTTATGTCATCATGACAATTGTTTATTGGTACGTAGATGGTGAACCGCTGGGCATCACAGGGCTAATGCTCTCTGCTGGTCTTGCAGGCATGGTTGGTTTTTATGTTTGGTTTACACAAAAAAGAATTGGAAAAATTCTTCCAGAAGATAACATCACTGCTGAGATCTCAGATGGCGCTGGCGAGCTTGGTTTCTTCAGCCCTCATTCATGGTGGCCGCTACCAACAGGCATGTCTGCGGTAGCAGTAGGTCTAGGTTTGATTATCGGTTGGTGGTTCACACTTATCGCAGTAACCGGATTGATTATCAGCGTTATTGGCTGGGTTACTGAGTATGAAAAGCCACTACCAACTAGTTCTCACTAATTTCGCTTCACAAAGGTAACGTGGAATGAGAAAAGTTCGCGGCCTTCTAAAAGCATCGCATTTCATTCCTTCACTGATTGTCTCATCGGTTGCTTTTGCATTCGGGGTTCATTACTGGTGGGAAGGCCCGGCTTACGTCATAGCCTTCACAGTATTTACCGGCCAGCTCGTAGTTGGCTGGAGTAATGACCTCTATGACTTTGCTGATGATCAAAAACATCAACGGTTGAATAAACCCCTTGTGTCGGGTGTTATCACAGAGAAATATTTACGGTCATGGTTGATTTTCATGGTGCCATTTTCATTTCTTGTAAACCTTCTTGGGCCCTTAGGTTTCAAAGGCGGTTTGCTCTATTGGCTAGGTATCGGTTGTGGTGTGGCGTATAACTTCTACTTCAAGTTTACTTTTCTATCACCGTTGCCATTTGCGGTTGCATTTGCAATTTTGCCTTCATGTATTGCCATCTCTAAAGATGTCACGCCTCCACTATGGATGTGGCTAGGGGGAGCGCTCCTGGGTTGCGCAGCGCATTTTGTTAACGTACTGAAGGATTTAGACCAAGACAGAGCGAGCGAAATTAAAGGCCTGCCTCAGATTGTTGGCAAGAAGGTCTCAATTACGATTGCAGCAGTACTGGGTGTTATTGCCCTAGTCGTACTTGTAATTTCTTAGTGGTGTTCGATCTCGTTGAGATCTTTACCAGTTACCTTCGGTGCCACCTCAGCGTTTGCTTGACTCATTCGAGAACGCAATTTATTGCGAATCGCAGATGGACGGCGCACACCAGATTTATCAATTTCTGGTAACTCCAATGGGCCGCTCTGTTCATGCGAGGTAAGTAGCCACTTCTTCTCTGGTGATAGCTCTTCATGAATTTCAACGAATTCGCCGTGAGGTAGACGAACAAGGCGACCTGTTTCTTTTCCGTGCAGAACAAGTTCGCGATCAGATCTTTGTAGTGAAATACAGATGCGCTTGGTGATCACAAATGCAATCGGAGGAAGCACAATGATGCCAATACGGCTAAACCACATGATTTGATTAATACTTAAATCAAATTGCTGAGCAATGATGTCGTTGCCACCGTTGATGAGTGCTACGAGAGTGAAAGTGAGTGCCATCGCACCGATCGCTGTGCGATTTGGCGCATTACGTGGTCGATCAAGAAGATGGTGCTCACGTTTATCGCCTGTGATCCAACTTTCGATGAATGGATACAGAGCCAAGCCAGTGAACATCAGACCAGGAATAACTAAGCCCGGAATAAGAATGTTCCAGGAGATTGTGTAACCAAAGAGATATGACTCAAGTGGTGGTGCCATACGCACTAATCCATCAAGCCAACCCATATACCAATCGGGCTGTGAACCAGCAGAAATTTGTCCAGGCGTATATGGCCCGTATAACCAAATCGGGTTAATGGATGCAACAGCTGCAATAAATGTTGTTACACCAAATACAACAAAGAAGAATCCGCCAGCCTTAGCCATGTAAACCGGCATGAGGGGATAGCCAACAACATTTTTCTCGGTACGCCCTGGACCCGGGTATTGAGTGTGCTTCTGGTACCAAACCAACATTAAGTGCACGGTGATCAGGGCTAAGAAAATAGCTGGCAAAATCAAAACGTGAACGATAAAGATTCTTGGAATAAATGCTTCACCAGGAAATGCTCCACCGAAAGCGAAGAATGCAAGATAAGTACCCACTACTGGAATGGCCTGAATGATCGCTTCAGCAATTCGAATACCGGTACCTGATAGCAAGTCATCAGGCAGTGAGTATCCAAGGAAGCCTTCAACAATTCCGAGAGTAAGTAGTCCAACGCCAATGATCCAGTTAAATTCACGTGGTTTGCGGAAAGCGCCTGTGAAGTAAACGCGCATTAAGTGAACGACTATGGCAACCATAAAGAAGAGTGCAGCCCAGTGGTGGATCTGGCGCATCAATAAACCACCACGAATTTCAAATGAAATATCTAGCGTAGATGCATACGCTGCAGACATCTCCAAACCTGCAAGTGGTTGGTATTCACCATCGTAAATAACTTCACGTTGTGATGGATCAAACCAGAATGTTAAGAATGTTCCTGAGAGCAGCAAAATAATAAATGAGTACAGAGCAATTTCACCAAGTAAGAATGACCAATGGTCGGGAAATACTTTGTTGAGATTCTTCTTCATCCAGGCTGCGGCGCCAGTTCGCTCGTCTACATAATTTGCGACGTTGCCAGCGATACGTTCACGTGCGGTCATGATGAGCGCTCCCAAAAACTAGGTCCAACTGGTTCGTTAAATGGTTCTTTTGCAATTAGATACCCTTCGGAATCCAACGCCAATGCTAATTGAGGTAGTGGTCTGGCCGCAGGTCCAAATAAGACCTTGGCTGCGCGGGTCACATCAAATGTTGATTGGTGACATGGACAGAGCAGGTGCTTTGTCTGTTGTTCATACAGCGCTACTGCGCAACCCATATGGGAACAAATCTTTGAAAACGCAATGATGCCTTCGTGAGTCCAGGACAAACGCTCAGCGTCTAAATTGAACTCTTCGGGACGCAGACGAATCAGCAAAACCGCATCTTTAGCAATGTCACTGAGTTTGTGGTGATCTTCACCAGGGGGAAGTTCGGGAAGAACTTGGGCCACTGCTCCAACTTCTAAATCTTCTGGCTTAATCGGACGATCACCTGGATCTGTTACGAGTCGAGTACCAGCTTTCCAACTTGTTTTCGTAAGTGAATCTTCTGGAAGCGGACCTAGATCGCGTAGCAATAACAATGGAGATAGGCCAACTAAACCGAGGGATAAACCGAGGGATCGCTTGATCAATGAACGACGACCTAATCCAGCAGCGGCTGCACCTTCCTTAGCTGTCTTAACAAACTCTTTGCGATCCTCTTCAGTCGAACGGAATTCGTGACGTTGCACGGTAACTTCGTTATCTGGCATGAGTGTTTTAGCCCAATGAATTGCGCCAATTCCAATAAAGAAAAGCGAGAAGGCAAGACCTAGACCTAAGAAAAGTTGATGAGCATTTGTGTTACCCATGACTGGCAAAAAAATGAAAATATCTTCTGGGATCCCAACGTAGGAGAAGATAAAGAGAAGCGTTCCGAGGGATGAAAGAGAGAAAAGAATTGCGACTTGGCGCTCAGCTCTTTTGGCAGCGATTGGATCTTCATCGGCTTTGCGATGAACATGTGGCGGAATTCCAGGATCTGAAATAGCTTCGAGTTCGTGTGCCATGTTTTCCCTATCTCGCCTTCATTGCAAGCCAGACTGCAACGCCAATTAACATTCCAATTCCAAGTGTCCAAACAAGTAAGCCTTCAGTTACGGGACCAACTCGTCCAAGTGATGCACCGCCTAGCGCTGGTTCCGCTTCTGCAGCTTTAATCCATTTAATGATTGAGAGTTTTTCTTCTGGAGTAATAGTTTTGTCGGAGAAAACCGGCATGGATTGTGGACCAGTGATCATCGCTTCATAGATGTGAACAGGTTCAACACCCATCACGGTGGGTGCGTATTTACCTTGCGTCAGTGCTCCACCTTGACCAGCAAAGTTGTGGCACATCGCGCAGTTATTTCTAAAGAGTTCGCCACCTTCAGCAAGACTTCCATCACGTTCATAATTGAGTAATTCATCACCTGGAATTTCAGGTCCTGGTGCGAGAGATGCAACATAAGCAGCGAGGGCTGCTACTTGTTCAGGTGTGTACACAGGTTCTTTGCGCATTGCTTGCGTGCTCATATCAGCCATTGGCATACGACCGGTTGCAACTTGGAAATCAACAGATGCAGCGCCTACGCCAATTAATGATGGTGCAATTGCACCACCTTCAGCATTTAGGCCGTGACATGAGGAACAACCCTTTAGGAAGAGTTGCTTTCCTTCTTCAATAACAGCCGAACGAGCTAATGCGAGTGCTGACTTGTTCGGTGTTGCACTTGCAACAGAAAAAGTCGTTCCGATTGCAAGGAGTGCAAACACCAACAACATAGGTGCTGCAGCGCGATGTCTGCGGTATCGGGATAGTCGCTTCACATTGTGCCTTTCGTTATCTTCAAAATCACTTGATCAAGTAAATTGCTGAAAAGAGTGCGATCCAAACAACATCGACGAAGTGCCAGTAGTACGAAACCACAATCGCAGTTGTTGCTTGGGAATGAGTGAAGCGGCGAGCCTTAGCGACTCGCAGCATCACGATAAGAAATGCAATAAGACCACCGGTTACGTGCAGACCATGGAAGCCAGTTGCGATATAAAAAATAGAACCGTAAGCAGTCGATGACAGCGTCATGCCTTCTGATACCAAGAGTGCGTATTCATAAACCTGACCCGCGATGAAGAATGCACCCATAAGGAATGTGAGTGCGAACCACTCGCGCATTCCCCATTTACTCATCTGCAAAAATGAACCAGTTCGCTTATTTTGAAAACGTTCTGCAGCGAAGACACCAAACTGACATGTAACTGATGAGAGAACTAAAACTGTTGTGTTGGCAGCAGCAAATGGAATGTTTAAAAGTTCAGCGGATTCGGACCAGATTGACGGGCCTTGCACAGCGCGAGTTGTGAAATAAATTGCAAACAAACCTGCGAAAAACATTAACTCACTAGAGAGCCAAACAATGGTTCCAACTGCGACCAAGTTCGGGCGCGTGATTTTATGGGCTGTGGCTTCAGTGGACATAGGGATGATTATTCCCGCAAAGGCGTCTGACTTCCACCGCCACCGACCTAGTTGCCCTCGGCATTTTCGCCTCAACTGGGTGAAACGGGTCACTTCGAATTCTTGCTCTCAGAATGGAAACGAACTATTAGGATATGACCATGGTTTCAGAAGCATCTACGGCTCAAAAGAAGAAGCAGATCGCTATTTATTCCGACGATAGTTCGGTCAGAGCTGCTGTAATTCTTGCCCTTGGAAATCGCATTGCCGAGGATTTACCTGAACATGAAATTCATGAATTTGCGACGGGTGCGGCCCTTCGACAGTACATCGACCGCAAATCTCAAGATGGAACCTTCAAGATTGATTTATTTATTTTAGATGGCGAAGCGACCCCTGAAGGCGGACTTGGAGTTGCACGTCAGTTAAAGGATGAAGTTTTTAACTGCCCACCCGTATTGGCGATTACAGGGCGCAAAGAGGATGCATGGCTTGCAGCATGGTCAAAAGTTGAAGCATCTGTAATTCACCCAATAGATCCATTCACTCTTGCTCGCACTGTCGCGGAATTGTTGCGCACCGGTTCACTGACTTCGGCGTAATACTTAAAAAGCCCAATCATGAGCGAAAGATGGAAAGAGTCTGTCGCTGCTCTTGAATCTGGATTGAATCTAACGATTGCTGATGCACAGTGGTTTATGCGCGAAATTCTCGAGGGACGCGCAGAAGGCTCTGATCTCTCAGAGTTTTTGATAGCGCTAAAGAACAAGGGCGAGACATCAGATGAAGTTGGTGCTTTTGTCGCAGAAATGTTTAATCACAGTGCGCCGATAAATATCACTCAAAGATCAGTAGACACAGTTGGTACAGGTGGCGATGGCGCACACACAATTAACATCTCAACAACTGCTGCCATCATTGCTGCCGCAGCTGGAGCCCGTGTGGTCAAGCACGGTAATCGAGCATCATCTTCTAAATCTGGCGCCGCTGATTTACTCGAGGCCCTAGGTGTGAACATCTCCTTGGATGGTGCTGGTGTTGAGAAAACAGTTTCGGAATTAGGTATTGGTTTTTGTTTCGCGCAGAAGTTTCATCCAGCAATGAAAAATGCTGCAGCGGTACGAAAAGAACTAGGTGTGCCTACGGTTTTTAACATTTTGGGACCCTTGGCAAATCCGGCAAAACCACAGGCCGCAGCCATTGGTGTTGCAAATGAACGGATGCACTTGGTTATGGCTCAAGTTTTAGGCGATCGCGGCGTAGATGGTTTTGTCTTTCGAGGCGATGATGGGTTGGATGAAATAACTTTGGCAACCACCACATCAGTTTTATCAATTGGTGATGGCACCATTGAAAGTGATCGCATCGGACCAGCTGATTTTGGTTTATCGTCAGCGCCAATTTCCGCACTTGTTGGGGGAGATGCGAATGAGAACGCACGAATCACTCGAGCGATTTTTGCTGGCGAACGCGGCGCACCAAGGGATGCAGTTCTCCTTAATGCCGCTGCTGCAATCGCAGCATATGAAGGTGATTTGAAGTCAGATATTCACGAACGTTTGCAAACGGCGTTAATGCGCGCAACTGACGCGGTTGATACAGGTAAAGCAACTGCATTGTTAAACCAGTGGGCAACACTGACGCAAAAACTAGCGTCGAATTAATTCGCGGCGTACTCTTTCTCGCATGGGAGTTATTGGCGCACCAGTTGGTTACTTAGATGATTTTGCTGCAACCGGAACAGGTGCAACAAAAGAAATAGGAATTCTCTTAGTCCACGGCTTTACTGGCTCCCCATCATCGATGCGCCCTTGGGCAGAGTTCATGCATCAACAGGGATACACAGTTCGTGTGCCGCGATTGCCGGGCCACGGAACCAAACCTGAGGATCTCAACAATGTTAAGTGGCAAGAGTGGCCGCGAAAAATCGAGAGCGAACTTCGAGAACTGCAAAAGAGCTGTTCAAAGATATTTGTATTCGGTCTGTCAATGGGAGGCGGTTTAACTCTTCATACGACTCAGAATCACCAGGAGAAAATAAGCGGAATTGTCTTGGTTAATCCGATGATTCACATCCCTCACGTCACCCCGACTATGGCAAAAATTTTGTCAAAGTTCCAGAAAATGCGCTCGGCAGTTGGCAATGACATTAAACGCAAGAACGTGACGGAATATGCCTACGACGCTAATCCAATAGTTGGAATTTACGAGCTCACAAAAATGCTCAAAGTAACTCGAGCGAACCTCGCAAAAGTGAGCATCCCGACACTGCTATTTCACAGCACCGAAGATCATGTGCTTCCGGTGTCGAACACAGAGATTATTCTCGAAGGGATTTCTTCAAAGGACAAAGAGCGCGTAGAACTTACAAATAGTTACCACGTTGCCACCTTGGACCATGACATGGAGATCATTTTTGAAAAATCGCTCACTTTTGTGAAAGAGCGCTCTTAACCATATTTACTAGGATTTTTTCGTCGACTTCCCAATCATTCGGCACAGCAACTGTCTTCTTATTGACCTTGTAACCCTTAAGTTGCGGCGCCATTTTCTTAATTACTTCAGAATCAAAGGGCGCAATCAAAATATGGTTTGTTGCAACGGATGCACCGAAAACATAGTGAGTGCCTTTTCGTAGCATCGGTTGATTCCATGCAGTCACGAGTTCTAATTCAGGGTATTTCACCTTAAGAATTCTAAATACTTTCCTAAGAGTTTTGGCTTGGACTGGATCTATTGATTTGAAGTAATCACTAGGTGTTTCAAACTTACGTGTTGTAGTTGATCCACGAGAGAACATAACTAGGGCGTTGGCATGCGCTTGTGAGAAACCGTAGTTTTCTCGTAGGTGAGCTATTTGTTCGGGATACTTCTTATCTTTAATTGTGGCCATGACCTTAAACCAGTACTTCATTGGTTCGCCGTACTTCTTCTCGATAAGCGGAAAATGCGCTTCTCGGCTCGGGTCTTTAGTAGGCATGGTTAAATAATAATACGGATACCATTGCGTTATGACATGGATCCTTTTGGCAGTTGCTATCGGGGCCGAAATTGTCGGGACGTTGTTACTCAAACTCAGCGATGGTTTTACAAAGCTATGGCCATCAATCGGCGTTCTCTTGGGCTACTTCACTGCCTTTGCGCTCCTATCTCAATCCCTTAAGAAAATTGATGTTGGAATCACGTATGCAATTTGGTCAGGCTTTGGAATCATCGGTGCTGCAATTGGCGGGATGATTTTTTTCAATCAGGAATTAACCAAGTTAAATATTATTGGCATGACGATCATCATTGCTGGCGTTGTGATCATGAATCTTGGGGGAGTAAGCCACTAATAACGGTGAGGCAACTATGAAGTTATACGGATTGCGCAAGACGGTAGCAATTGTCGCAACTTTAAACTTGCTTTACTTTTTCGTTGAGTTTACCTTCGCACAAATCTTTGGATCACTCTCTTTGCTCTCAGATAGCCTAGATTTCTTAGAGGATGCATCGATCAATATTCTGATATTTATTGCTTTTGCTTGGTCGGTAGTGGCTCGAAAAGTTCTCAGTTATGTTCTTGCTTTTTTACTCCTAATTCCTGGAGCCCTATTCATCTACTCGGCAATTTCAAGACTTAACGAACCAGTGGTCCCAAATGGTCGCGGTATGTCGATCATCGGAATTGGCGCATTAATTATTAACTTATATTGCGCATATATTTTAGTAAAACATAAGACGGAAGAGGGTGGGTTAGCCAAAGCTGCCTATCTGTCTGCTCGAAACGATGCCCTTGCCAATGTTTTGATTATTTGCGCCGGCGTTATTACTTTCTTTTGGCGCAGTCAGATTCCAGATCTGTTAATTGGATTAGTAATATTTACAATGAATTTTGATGCGGCTATTCAAGTAGTTAAATCACAGCGGCGAAAGTAGTGGTGGACGATACTGGGATCGAACCAGTGACCCCCACAATGTCAATGTGGTGCTCTACCGCTGAGCCAATCGTCCTTAGGTAGCAGAACTATACAACAGCCAAATTAGCGACCGAAATCGTCCTCGATACGCTCAATATCATCTTCGCCAAAGTACGTTCCAGTTTGAACTTCAATGAAAATAACTTCATTGTTTCCGATGTTTGCAATTCGGTGTAGTTGACCCTTAGCGATCGAAATCGTGTCACCGGAGGAAAGCTTTGCAACTTTTCCTTCTAACGTAACTTCTGCATCGCCTTGAATAATGAACCAATGTTCGGCTCGTTTTTGGTGGCGTTGGTAAGAAAGTCGTTTTCCTGGCAAGACATAAATGCACTTAGTTTTATGAATTGCACTCTCTTGCAAGATTTCATAACGACCCCACGGACGTTGTGACTCATCTTCTGAATTCATAGAGAGATTCTTTCATTCTTATTGGTGAATGGACATGCCTATTTAACAATGTTTAATAATGGAGGTGGAAACGGGATTTGAACCCGTGTAGAGGGATTTGCAGTCCCTTGCCTCGCCTCTCGGCCATTCCACCATAGAAATACCGCCACTCTTATCTTTCACATTAGTGAAGATATGTAAGTGGCGGTGAATCAGAGCGGACGACCGGGTTCGAACCGGCGACCTGAACCTTGGCAAGGTTCCGCGCTACCAACTGCGCTACGTCCGCGTATTGCAGGGCAAAATCTATCGCATGAGTGCGTAAGAGCCAAAGCGAGTGGCTAACGACTAAGTTGTCCGCATGAACGCAGGGGTTGAGCCGATCTTTTGGATGGGCAATCGGTTTGCAACTGGTTTGCAGCTGGTGACGCACGACCCCCGAGAAATTACTGCAGATGGTTTTTGGGCTGTATCCATTTCATTTGAAGGCCAATGGACATGTGCAAAATTCTCTGAAGTAAAGCAATCCGAATTTGTTTCTGAGGGTTCCGCATTTGTTACGGACGAGTTTGTTTCTTCAATGAATCAACAGGATTACGTTGCGTATGTATCTGGCATTCAAGAAGACATATCTACTGGTGAGGTTTACCAGGTAAACGCATGTCGAATTCTGAGCGCAACTATTGCCCATGACTTTTCTCTATCGCCGCTCTTTTCTTCAATTCTAAACAACAATCCAGCACCATACGCTTCCTATCTTCGAATACCTGGTCTTGAAATTGCATCAGCTTCACCTGAGCTCTTTCTAAAACGGAGCGGTTCAAAAGTAACTTCATCTCCAATTAAGGGCACAAGACCTTCTGGAGGATCTGATTTTGGAAGCAAGGATCAGGCCGAAAATATAATGATTGTTGATTTGATTCGAAATGATCTTGGTCAAATTTGCAAAGATGGTTCCATCGATGTTCCACGTTTATTAGCAGTCGAAGTGCACCCTGGATTAGATCATTTGGTTTCAGATGTCACTGGTGAGTTAAAGGATGATTTGAATTGGCATCAAGTTATTACTCCGCTGCTGCCACCAGGATCTGTAAGTGGAGCACCTAAATCATCTGCTATTCGGATAATTGCAGAGCATGAAAATAATCGTGGACCTTATTGCGGCGCATTAGGGTGGATCCAAGGTGATTCATGTGAATTGGCCGTTGCAATTAGAACTTTTTGGAAAGATGGCAATGTTTTAAAATTTGGAACAGGCGCAGGAATAACATGGGCCAGTGATCCCCAATCTGAATGGGAAGAAACAGAGCTAAAGGCCCAGCGGCTGGTCAAGATTGCATCAGGAGAGATTTCATGAAGATTTGGTTCAATGATGCATTAGTTGATGCGCAATCAGATTTCCTTGCAGCAGATAACTGGCCAGAAGGTTTTGGAGTATTTGAAACCATTAAAACTGTTGATGGAATTCCGTATGCATTAAATAGGCATATGCGAAGAGCACTTGATGCAGGGGCACGCGTTGGAGTCTCTATTCCTAATGAAGAACGCGTACGCACAGCAATAGATGTATTACTTGCCGAAGTTAGCCATCCGGTCGGCAGATTACGTTTACTTTTTAAAAATAATGGAACTTTTATTGCAACTCACGATGCATATACCGAAATCACCCACAATTTAAAATTGTGCACACATTCGGTGCGCATAGATATTCAAGGGGTGCCGAGTAAAACGTTTCCCTATACCTCTCGTTTAGAAATTTTAGAAGCCGCAAAATCTCGTGGATGCGACGAAGCGATAGTCATCAACAGCAATCACGAAGTTTGCGAAGCTGCTGTTTCGAACCTGATTTTTTACACCAACGGCATGTGGGTTACTCCACCAATTGTTCAGGGGGTACTGCCCGGAGTAATGCGCGCTTTAGTTGTCGAAAATTTGCCAGTGAAGGTCAGAAAAATTGATTCGAATGACCTCTCGCATGTGCAGGCAGCATTAGTGATTTCAAGTTTGAAAATAGCGATACCTGTGCAGAGTATTGATGGGCGAGTGATGCCGGATCTGCCAATTAGTGAATTGTTTGCGCAACAAATCCGAGAAATGGCAGTACGGACTTCGGTAGGCTAGGGGCATGTCCGAAATTTCAGTCACCGTTGATGGTGTTGCCGTCAACGTTGCGGCAGATCAAAAACCAACACAGATTTTCGCAGATAGAAAAGATGTCGTTGTCTGCAAAATAAATGGCGAATTAAAAGATTTGTGGAGTGACCTAGTTTCTGGTGACTCCATTGAATCAGTAACTATTTCGTCTCCCGAAGGACTTGCAGTTCTGCGCCATTCAACTGCTCACGTAATGGCACAAGCAGTGCAGAGTATTTTCTCAGGTACGAGACTAGGTATTGGACCGCCAATTACTGATGGTTTTTATTACGACTTCGATCCAGAGCGTCCTTTTAATCCAGATGATTTTGAAAAAATCGAGTCTGCGATGCGAAAAATCATCAAAGATGGTCAGAGATTCAAACGCCGCATTATTTCCGAATCGGATGCTCTGAAAGAACTTGCTCGCGAACCATATAAGTGTGAATTAATCGGTTTGAAATCTGGCGCAGGTGAAGAAGCAAGTGTTGAAGTTGGTGGCGCTGAATTAACGATTTATGACAACCTAGGTAGAGATGGACAACCAGTGTGGAGCGATTTATGTCGCGGTCCACATCTACCATCAACAAAACATATTCCTGCATTTAAATTAATGAGAAGTGCTGCGGCGTATTGGCGAGGTTCGGAAAAGAATCCAATGCTCCAGAGAATTTACGGAACTGCATGGCCGACTCAAGAAGAACTTACTGCGCATCTTGAGTTATTGGCAGAAGCGGAAAAACGTGATCACCGCAGATTAGGTAATGAATTAGATCTGTTTTCATTTCCAGAAGAAATCGGTTCTGGTTTGGCAGTTTTTCATCCTAAGGGCGGCATTATTCGACGTGCGATGGAAGATTACTCCCGCATCCGTCACGAAGAAGAGGGTTACGAATTCGTTTACTCACCACACTTAACTAAGGCCGCTCTCTTTGAAACATCAGGTCACTTGGATTGGTATTCAGAGGGCATGTATCCGCCAATGATTTTGGATGAAGAACACCACCCAGATGGAACCATTAAAAAGGCTGGGCAGCAGTACTACATGAAACCGATGAACTGCCCATTTCATAATTTAATTTTCCGCGCACGAGGACGTTCATATCGCGAGTTGCCACTGAGATTATTCGAATTTGGAACTGTCTATCGATACGAAAAATCAGGCGTAATGCACGGACTTACTCGCGCTCGTGGCTTTACCCAGGATGATGCGCATATTTATTGCACCAAAGAGCAAATGCCAACTGAATTGGATTCGCTGTTAACTTTCGTTTTGAATTTATTGCGTGATTACGGACTCAACGATTTCTATCTAGAACTTTCAACTCGAAATCCTGAAAAATCTGTCGGCGATGATAAGGATTGGACTGAAGCGACAGAGGCTCTTCGAAAAGCTGCAGAAGCTCAAAAGTTAGAGTTAGTTCTTGACGAAGGTGGAGCGGCGTTCTACGGTCCAAAGATTTCGGTTCAGGCAAAAGATGCCATTGGCAGAACTTGGCAGATGTCGACGATCCAAGTTGATTTCCAATTACCTCAACGTTTTGAACTTGAATACTCAGCTGCAGATGGAACACGTCAACGTCCGGTAATGATTCACCGCGCACTATTTGGTTCAATTGAAAGATTCTTTGGTGTTCTGACTGAGCATTACTCAGGTGCTTTCCCACCATGGTTAGCGCCATTACAAGCTGTTGGTATTCCAGTTGCTGATGCGTTTGCAGATTATTTGGCAGATGTCATTTCTCAAATGAAGAAAGCCGGTATTCGCGCGGAACTAGATGCTTCCGATGATCGCATGCAGAAGAAAGTTCGCAATGCTCAAATGCAGAAAGTTCCATTCATGGTTATTGCAGGAGAAGAAGATCAAAAGGCTGGCGCTGTTTCATTTAGATATCGAAATGGCGAGCAGAAGAACGGAATACCAGTTGCGCAAGCGATTGCAGAGATTAAAGAATCTGTGAACAAACGAATTCAGGTATAAAGGATGCATCTAGAAGGTGGAGCAGGTATTCCTGATGCCTGGGGGCGTTTATGGGCTCCACATCGCATGGAGTACCTCAAAGGCGAAAATAGACCTCTAGAAGGCAACAGTGTTGCTTGCCCATTTTGCACAATCCCATCATTGAGTGATGAAGACGGACTAATTGTTCACCGTGGCAAAGAAGCCTATGTAGTTATGAATTTGTATCCTTACAACGCTGGACATCTTTTAGTGTGTGCGTACCGACACGTTGCAGATTTAACTGATCTTACAGAAACAGAGCGAAATGAAATTTCATTTTTGAGTTCACAAGCCATGAAAACCATTCGTAAAGTTTCTGGTGCTGCAGGATTTAATCTAGGAATGAACCAAGGAGCAATCTCTGGCGCAGGAGTTGCAGAGCACATTCATCAGCACGTAGTTCCACGTTGGGGCGGCGATGCCAATTTTATGCCGATAATCGGCCAAACTAAAGTTTTACCGCAGTTACTTGCTCAGACTCGAAGTGATCTTGCAGCTGGTTGGATTAACGACTAATTTCTGAGAGATATTTTCTAACAATATCTACACCGATTCCTTTTTCAATCAATAGCGGTATCGCAGGAAAGAGCAAACCTGCAGCAAATGCACCGTCACCCATCACTGCTAAGTGTGATGCGTACTCTTCGACAAATTCACTGACCAAGGTTTTATGTTCTGGATCACTTGCGATTGTCTTCTCTGGTGTTTCTGAATAATCAATAATCTCTTGCGTTTCTAAACTAATCAGAGCACATGGAGCACCCAAGTCATCATGTAGCACAAGATATGGCGTCACTACTTGATCGAAGAGCCTATTTGCCAGCAAGACCGCATCATCAAAATCTGCTTCACCAGAGTCCAACTCCGTTACAACAATTATGCGAGGTGTTTGAAAATCATCGAGTGCGCCCCAGTTAGCGACGGTTTGTTCATCAACTCCTGTGTTTGGATTAATGACGAAGATTGCAACATCTTCTGATCCATCGGACTGCGCAACATGTTTGCCGCCAAAGAGGCTGGCTACTGATTCGGGGTTGGCGCTTGAGTGTCCGTACACGCTGATGGTGAGGTCGTGACTATGAGATGCCATGGGCTCAGCCTACGATGTGCCTAATGATTAGTGATGTTTTAAAGCCAGCGGTCACGCGAATTATTTCGCCGGTGGCCAGGTTCTTCCTACGAATCGGATTAACTCCTAACGCAGTTACTGCCATCGGTGCCTTTTGTGTTTTATGCAGTGCTTTGTATTTTTTTCCACGCGGTGATTTCTTTATTGGAACGCTCGTAATCAGTTTCTTTACGCTGAGTGATCTTTTCGATGGGGCAATGGCTCGCATTAGTTCACAAGGAGCCAGCAAATGGGGGGGATTCCTCGATTCAACTGTCGACAGAGTTGCCGATTCTTCGATTCTATTTGCTGTTTCAATTTACTTAATTAATCAAAACGATTCACTTTCGATTGTGTATTTAGTTGCAATTGTTACAGGAATGTTGATTCCCTACACAAGAGCCAAAGCTGAGAGCATGTCGATTGAATGCAGCGGTGGTATTGCTGAACGAACTGAGCGGGCAATCATCCTCTTAGTCGGCACTGGACTGCATGGACTCGGCTTGAATTACTCATTAGCGGTTAGCGCTTGGGTGCTAGCAATTCTCGGTTTAATAACTACATGTCAACGATTGTTAATAGTAAAACGCGCGATTTAAGATGAAAGATAGTTTCGTAGCTTGGGCGTACATTGTTGCTTGGAAATTATTACGGGCACTTCCTGAAAAATCTGCATATTCCTTGTTTAATCGTGGAGCCCATCTGCTTGTTTCACGTAACGGAAAAAGTGTTCAAAGATTGCGTAAGAACCTCACCCGCGTTAATCCAGGGTTATCAGAATCGCAGATGAATAATCTTCTAGAAGATGCTATGGCTTCGTACATGCGATATTGGTGTGACACGTTTAGATTCCCAAATTGGGATAAGGAACGGATTAATTCAACAGTCACCGTAACTCGAGAAGAGTTATTGGTCGATGGAATTAAGAGCGGTCGCGGCGTTATCGTTGCACTTCCACACGCGGGAAATTGGGATCACGCCGGAGCATATTTTTGTTTAAAGGGAATTCATTTAGTAACTGTCGCTGAAAGACTAAAACCTGAACGTTTGTTCAATGAGTTCCTCCGCTATCGCCAAGCTATGGGGATGGAAGTTTTAGCGCTGGATTCCAGATCAATAGTGACATTGGCGCAACGCCTACGCGAAGGACATCTGATTGCATTAGTTGCAGATAGAGATCTTTCTAAATCAGGTATTGACGTTGATTTTTTTGGAAAACCTGCACGGATGCCGGCAGGTCCTGCTGTTCTAGCTTTGAAAACCGGAGCTATATTTCTAACTGCGTTTGTAAATTATACGAAGCACGGAATTCACATTACCTTTGATGAAATTTCAATTCCCGAATCTGGATCTCAGGAAGAAAAAGTTTCTGTACTGGTTCAAAAATCAGCTGATAATTTTGAACAAGGTATTCGCAGACACCCACAAGATTGGCACATGCTTCAAAGGATCTGGATTGATGAAGATTTCAAGGAGCGCGTCTAATGCTCACTCGTTCACTGACAATCGGAATTGTCTGTCCTTATGGGTGGGATACGCCCGGGGGCGTACAGAATCATGTTCGAGATTTAGCTGAGTACTTGATCGCAGCGGGACATAAGGTTTCGGTACTGGCTCCTGTAATTGATGAAACAAAGATTCCTGCATACGTAACAAGTGCTGGAAAACCAATTGCGATTCCATACAACGGAGCGGTAGCGAGAGTTCTATTTGGCCCGATTGCTTTCGCGCGTGTGCGGCAATGGATTGCACAAGGGGATTTCGATATTTTGCATTTGCACGAACCAGCTATTCCTTCTATTTCGCTCCTAGCTTGTTGGGCAGCAGAAGGACCGATGGTCGGAACTTTTCACGCAGCGGCTAAGAGACAGAAAGCTATCTTCGCAATTGGTCCGATACTTGAACCAGTAATCGAGAAACTATCTGCACGCATCGCCGTAAGTGAAGCCGCGCGCGCAACGCTCACCGAGCACCTCGAAACAGATGCAGTGGTGATTCCCAATGGAATTTATGCAGACAGATATAGAGATGGCACTCCACAAGAAAAATGGCAAGGAAATACTCTTGGTTTCATTGGTCGTTTCGAAGAACCGCGCAAAGGTTTATCTGTCTTAGTGGATGCGTTACCAATAATTTCTCGTTTTGCTCCAGATGTGCGTGTATTCATCGCCGGTCCTGGAGATCCTGATGAAGTTATTAAAAGTATCGATCCTCAATTGCGATCTCGATTTACATTTCTTGGAAAAATTTCCGAGCAAGATAAAGCAAATTTCTTGGCCTCTATCTCTTTGTATATCGCGCCAAATACGGGGGGAGAATCCTTCGGAATTATTTTGGCTGAAGCGCTGGCCGGTGGCGCCACAGTTGTAGCGAGTGACATTCCCGCTTTTGATTCATTGTTAAATCATGGTCAATACGGAGAAATATTTGAATCTGAAAGTTCTACCGATCTCGCAAAGCGTGTCATCGACTTACTGCGGGACGAGAACAGAAGAGTTGAATTAGGTAAGGTCGGGAAAGCCCACGCTCAACAATTTGATTGGAAAGTTGTGGCAGATCAAATTTTTTCAATTTATGAGATGTCCCTCGTAAGCGGTGAGAAAGTTCACCTCACATCTGAGAATCGTTCTTGGAGTAAGTTCCTAGGACGAGAGTCGAAGGGAGACGAATAAGTGAAGACCTCTATTTTCGTCATTATTCTTTTGCTTGTTTTCATCTGGTATTTATCTTTCTCAGCCACGCGTTTGGATCGCTTGCATCATCGAGTCGAAACCAGTTGGGCAAATTTAGATAGTTTGCTGCAAAAACGCGCAGCAGTTGCTTTAGAAATTGCTCGAAGTGAAATTGCAGATCCAGCTTCGGCAATGTTGCTCACAGCAGCGGCTTATCAGGCTCGCGAGGCAATAATTGAGAAGCGATCAGCAGCAGAGAGTGGATTATCTGGGGCTCTTGGTTTGCTCTTGGCGGATGGGCAAAGTAGTGCGAGACCAGCTGAAGTTGTACTTCTCCGGGAGCTCTCTGAATTAACGGACAAGATTAGAATCGCGATCGCACTTCACGTAGATGCAGTAACGCGCACTCAACTAGTGCGTAAGAAGTTTATTTTCCGTACTTTCCGACTAGCCGGTACTGCTCCGCTACCAGTTACGTATGAGTTTGAATCCGATGTTCTCTAAATCACGTGGCGCCCTGGTACTTGCAACCTATCTTGCTGTTTTAAGTACGGCAGGGTGCGCATCAATTTCACAAACGGTGACGCAGTTAATCTCTGATCCGGTGCAAACCAATGTACTAAGCGGTCGAGAAGGAGAAAACGGTCCTGTGCTGGTTGTGAAGATAGATGACACTCGGTATGCACGACCACAAATTGGTTTGGAGTTTGCAGATGTTGTTTACATCGAACAAGTTGAAGGTGGCTTAACGAGATTGGCGGCGGTTTTTTCTTCAACTATTCCACCTCGCATCGGGCCTGTAAGAAGTGCTCGCATAAGTGATATTGAATTGTTTGCACAATACGGTCGAGTGGCATTTGCCTATAGCGGAGCACAGAAGAAACTACTTCCAGTTATTGCAGGAGCTAATTGGTCAGATGTTGGGGCAATGCGAAGGGGCCCGGTGTTTTACGAAACTGATCCAAATCGAAATCAACCATTCGCGATGATTCTAAATGCCCAGACACTCATGGCTAATGAAGTGAGTAAAGGCACGGTTATTGACTCCGCTAAAAATGTTGGATGGACCTTCTCAAAGAAATTGGAAAATCAAGGTTTTGAAATCTCTGACGTGACAGTGAATTGGCCAGCGCAGAATTACTCGGCAGTGTGGGATCCAACAAGTATGCGTTGGTTGTTAAGTGTTAATTCGGTGCCAGATCTTTCGGATACTGGTCAAAATCTTGGACCGACGACACTAGTTATACAAATGGTTTCGATAACACCATCTGAATACGGCGACAAGTTCGGAGGAAATACTCCTTTTTCACAAACAGTTGGAAGTGGTAAAGGTTACGTATTGCGAGATTCCACTGTGATAGCCGCTACCTGGAATCGAGCTGATTCTTTATCTCCGACGACGTGGATGGATGCAACGGGGGCCGAAATTAAGTTCGCGCCAGGACAAGTGTGGGTCGCTTTAACGGATCAAGAGCCAGATTTCACGCGCAAAGTAGCGAGCGCGCCAACTTCAACTTCAAAGTAGTATTAGCCACCTATTCACATAGGGAGTTGTAATGGCACAGGAAA
>JBEAYI010000027.1:0-7310 GCA_041159375.1 Actinomycetota bacterium | reverse complement strand
GGTCCAAGTAGAATTTCTTCAAGAGTTCCTGATGTACCAACTGCAACTCTTTCTCCACGTGGAAGTTCTGGGTGATGTGCTTCAGACCCCCAGTGCCAACCAAGTCCGGGTGCTTCTGTAGCTTTTGCAAGTGGTGAACCCATCATTACAGCATCGGCGCCACATGCAATTGCTTTAGCAATGTCGCCGCTTCGACCAACAGATCCATCTGCAATTACGTGAACATAACGTCCGCCAGATTCATCTAAATATTCGCGACGTGCTGATGCAACTTCTGCAACAGCAGATGCCATAGGAACTTCAATTCCCAAAACTTTTCTGGTGGTGTGCGCTGAGCCGCCACCGAATCCAACGAGCACGCCTGCAGCGCCTGCACGCATTAAGTGAAGTGCGCCTGTTGCCGTTGCTACGCCACCGACGATTACTGGAACGTCGAGTTCGTAAATGAATTTCTTCAGATTGAGTACTTCTGTTTCTGCTGCAACGTGTTCGGCGCTTACTGTTGTTCCGCGAATAACGAAAATGTCTACGCCGGCGTCGATTACTGCTTTATGCAATTCGGCAGTGCGTGCTGGTGAAAGAGATGCAGCAACTGTTACGCCAGCATCTCTAATTGTTTTAATTCGCTCTTTAATTAATTCTGGCTTAATTGGTGCAGCATAAATTTCCTGCATGCGCTTGGTTGCGTGCTTATCTGGCATCGATGCGATTTCGCCCAGCGGGATGCGTGGATCTTCATAGCGTGTCCACAAACCTTCAAGGTTTAGAACACCTAATCCGCCGAGATTTCCAATAGCAATTGCTGTCTCCGGTGAGACAACTGAATCCATTGGCGCAGCCATCATCGGTAAATCAAATTTGTATGCATCGATCTGCCATGATGTAGAAACTTCTAGTGGGTCACGTGTACGACGACTTGGAACGATTGCAATATCGTCAAAAGAATAAGCCTGACGGGCTCTCTTGCCGGGAGCTAATTCAATGTCGCTCATGATTTTCCCTTCGGTGACTTAGTTCTTCTGTGAATAATTAGGTGCATCTGCAACGTGCAGAACATCGTGTGGATGACTCTCTTGTAAGCCTGCAGATGTAATTTGAATCAATCGTCCTTCGCGGCGAAGTGTTTCAATATCTGGTGCTCCGGCATAACCCATTCCAGAACGTAATCCACCAACTAATTGGTGAACAACATCAGCTGCAGATCCACTGTAGGTAACTTTTCCTTCGATACCTTCTGGCACTAATTTATCTTCTGATAAAACATCGTCTTGCATGTAACGATCTTTGGAGTATGACTTCTTATCTCCGCGCGATTGCATTGCACTGAGTGAACCCATTCCGCGATAGGCCTTGTATTTTCTGCCATCAATTTCTACTAATTCGCCAGGTGATTCATCGCACCCTGCAAGTAATGATCCGAGCATTACTGAGTTTGCGCCAGCAACGATTGCCTTAACGATGTCACCTGAATATTGCAATCCACCATCTGCAATAAGAGGAATGCCAGCTTTTTGACACGCCTTACTTGCTTCCATGATTGCTGTAATTTGCGGAACACCAACACCTGCAACCACGCGCGTTGTACAAATTGATCCTGGACCAACACCAACTTTTACTGCATCAGCACCAGCGTTAATGAGTGCTTGCGCACCAGCTCGCGTTGCAACATTTCCACCAATTACTTGTGTAGTGGGTGAGAATTTCTTAATGCGTGCAATTGCATCTAATACTGCTCGATGATGACCATGTGCTGTGTCAACAACTACAACATCAACACCTGCTTCGATCAGTGCTTGTGCGCGATTAAATCCATCATCGCCAACACCTACGGCGGCACCTGCAAGACCAACGTTTTTTACTAATTTAACATGAGTAACTTGTTCATCGATAGGTAAATTTCTATGAATAATTCCGATGCCGCCAGCTTTTGCCATAGCAATCGCCATTGCAGATTCAGTGACAGTGTCCATCGCAGATGAAACCAATGGGACAGATAAAGAGATTGTGCGGGTAAGCCAAGTGCCCGTATTTACTTCGCTAGGAACAACTTCGGAGGCATCTGGAAGTAATAAAACATCATCGTATGTGAGGCCAAGCATTGCGATTTTCTCAGTATCGCTACTCATCGCTGCCCTCCTTCACTCTCGCATCTCTCGCGAAGGTGGAAGTCTATCGGTGGAATTAGGCTCCGATTGCCCGCGTAATTTCCTCACATGCGAAGTTCAAATCAGGGGTTTTCGTCATATTCGCGCAATCACTTTCGCGCCATCCCGGCCCACCCAAAAGAATGCGTGGGGCGGGGCGAACAGCAGGTAGATTTCTAAAAAATGATGGGTCCGCGTTTTCAACTAATTGCGCCCATAAGAAAATTGCAGGTGGTGCAAACTTTTCAACCATCGCTTCAAGTGCTGCAAATGGAGTGCGGGCTCCGAGAAAATGGCACTCAATATTTCGTTCGGCAAGGGCTGCAGTTAAGGCATGAATTGCCAGTGAGTGCATCTCTTCGCCAACTGATGCAACTAACACTGGACGTGGATTAATTGGCTTGTGAATCATCGATGAGCGTTCACGCAAAACTCTTTTGAGTGTTTCAGAGAAGAAATGCTCAATTTCAATACCTTCGCCAGTTTCTTCCCATGATTTTCCAAGCATGACGAGTACCGGAACAATTACTTCTTGCCAAGAGCGAATGACGCCGTGTTTTTCAATGTCGTTGCGCAACGTACTTTCAATAAAGTTTTTATCTAACGCATTAGCGGCGCTATGCAGAGCATCGATGACATCTGGTCGATCAGAAAACCCGCCAACGATTTTTTCCATTTTGATTGCACTCTTTGTACTGAGTGCTTTCTCAGCAGCCTCCGCTGGTGACATTCCGGCGATGATTAATCTGCGCATCGTTGTTAACTTGGCTAGGTCTTCGGGGCAGTATCGACGGTGCGACCCGCTCTCATGATCGGTTGGTCCGATTCCGTAACGACGAGCCCAGGTGCGAAGGGTTGCTGGGGCTACGCCTAGGCGTCTAGCCACTGCTGCAACGGTTAAGAGCTCTTCCACGGGCTAAGGGTGGCGTAATGCGACGTAACTCACCACCTGGAATGCCCTTTTTTGGAAGAAATTGAGGGCAGATACTTGAACAACCTATGAAACGGTTGTATCTTTCACGTATGGCTGAAATTTCACGTTTACCCCAACCGATCGCAGATCAGTGGGAGTGGCAGTACGAGGGTTCTTGCCGCACCATGCCTAGCGAGATGTTCTTCCATCCAGATGGAGAGCGCGGTCCCCGTAGACGCAATCGCGAGAACGCAGCAAAGGCTGTGTGTGCGAGTTGTCCAGTAATTGCACAGTGCCGCGCTCATGCGTTGGCAGTTCAAGAGCCATATGGAATTTGGGGCGGTCTCTCTGAAGATGATCGCTTAGCAATTATCGGAAATGAAAAACCATCTGAGGTTTATCACGCTTCATAGGAGATTACACAAATAAAAAACCCCTTCACATTACGCGAAGGGGTTTTTATTTTTAATTAGTGTGAGTGTCCACCCGGACCATGTGAGTGTCCGTGACCACCAGCATCAGGTGCCTCATCTGCTGGACGTTCGTATACAACAGCTTCTGTCGTAATAAACATCGCAGCAATTGATGCAGCATTTGCAAGTGCCGAACGAGTTACTTTCACTGGATCGATAACGCCATCTTTTGCAAGATCGCCGTAGACATCTGTTGCTGCGTTAAATCCTTCGTGCGCTTTCATTGCGCGAACCTTTGCAACTACTACGTAGCCTTCAAGGCCAGCATTTTCTGCAATCCAACGAAGTGGTTCATCGCAAGCTTTACGCACGAGACGTACGCCAACTGCTTTATCGCCAGTGAATCCAAGATCGCCTTCAAGTGCATCAGCTGCATGTACTAGAGCAGCACCGCCACCGATAACGATTCCTTCTTCAACTGCTGCACGGGTAGCTGAAATAGCATCTTCAAGTCGGTGCTTCTTCTCCTTGAGTTCTACTTCGGTATGTGCACCAACTTTGATTACGCACACTCCGCCAGCAAGTTTCGCAACTCGCTCTTGTAGCTTGCCGCGATCCCATTCAGAATCCGTTGTTGCAAGTTCGTTACGAATCTCTTGTACACGAGCCGCAACGAGTTTCTTATCTCCAGCGCCATCCACGATTGTGGTTGCATCTTTTGAAATAACTATGCGGCGAGCTTTACCGAGTGAATCAATTCCGATTTGATCGAGCTTCATTCCAACTTCAGCAGAGATAACTGTTCCGCCTGTAAGAATTGCAATGTCTTCGAGCATCGCTTTACGGCGATCTCCAAAGCCAGGTGCTTTTACTGCTGCTGAAGCGAATACGCCACGCATACGGTTTACGACGAGTGTAGAAAGTGCTTCACCTTCTACATCTTCGGCGATGATCAATAGTGGCTTTGATGCTTGTGCAATCTTTTCAAGGATTGGAAGCAAGTCAGCGAGCGCTGAAATCTTGTTTCCAACGATTAGGACGTATGCATCTTCAAGAACAGCTTCCATGCGATCTTGATCTGTAACAAAGTATGGAGATATGTAGCCCTTATCGAATTGCATACCTTCTGTGAATTCGAGTTCGAGTGCAGTTGTTGATGCTTCTTCAACTGTAATCACGCCATCTTTACCGACCTTGTCCATCGCTTCTGCGATGAGATCTCCGATGATGCGATCTTGCGCTGAAATAGTTGCAACGTCAGCGATTTGCGCCTTGTCATTTACAACAGTTGCATTTGCACGAAGGCGTTCAGAAATTGCAATTACTGCAGCTTCAATTCCAAGTTTGAGATCCATTGGTTGTGCGCCAGCTGCAAGGTTGCGAAGTCCTTCTTTAACCATTGCCTGAGCAAGAACTGTTGCAGTTGTTGTTCCATCACCAGCAACATCGTTGGTCTTTGTAGCAACTTCTTTAACTAGCTGTGCTCCCATGTTTTCCACTGGGTCAGAGAGTTCAATCTCTTTAGCAATCGTCACACCATCATTTGTAATTGTTGGTGCGCCGTAGGACTTAGAGATAACTACGTTGCGACCCTTAGGTCCAAGAGTTACCTTGACGGTGTCAGCAAGAATGTTGACGCCACGTTCCATCGCACGACGAGCGTGCTCGTCGAAATCTAGAATCTTTCCCATTTACTTCTCGATAACAGCGAGAATGTCACGTGCAGATAGAACTAAGTACTCTTCATTGTTGTACTTAACTTCTGTTCCGCCGTACTTGCTATAAAGAACAACGTCGCCAACTTTGACATCCATAGGAACGCGAACACCATCATCAAAGCGACCTGGTCCGACAGCAACGACTGTGCCTTCTTGTGGCTTCTCTTTTGCTGTATCTGGAATTACAAGACCTGATGCAGTCGTTGTCTCTGCCTCATTGGCTTTAACGACAATACGATCTTCAAGCGGCTTAATGGCTACAGCCATGGGTATTACTCCTTCATATTTCGATGTTTGGGTCCAGAGCCGCGAATTAGCAGACTCGACCCTTGAGTGCTAATGCCAAGAGTAGGGTGGCTATTCTCGGCAGGCAAATTAAGGCGTTAAACGCTTACAGATGTAACAGCAAGGCTAGAAGTAGCACTGAAATCAATGGCTGAAGGTGCTCGTCCGGCGCTGCTCATCAGGGATCCAAGGGCTGCAACCATCGCCCCGTTATCGGTACACAAAATCGGCGATGGGATTCGAAGGCGAATTCCGGCATCAGCACACCGCTGCTCGGCTAGTTGGCGCAATCGTGAATTAGCTGCAACTCCCCCGGCGATTATTAATGATTCGATGCCTGTTGTTTTGCATGCCGCTAATGACTTTTGTAAAAGCACATCAACGATTGCTTCTTGAAAAGATGCTGCAACATCTGCGCGTTTGTATTGCGGGGTTGACTCTAAATATCTGGCAACTGCTGTCTTCAGGCCTGAGAATGAAAAATCATATGGACGAGTACGCCAATCTTCTGCCTGAGTTAATCCGCGTGGGAAATTAATTGCGTTGTTGTTACCATTTTTTGCTTCGTTATCAACGGCTGGTCCGCCAGGAAAACCTAATCCCATGACGCGTGCAATCTTGTCAAAAGCTTCACCTGCTGCATCATCCATTGTTGATCCTAAAGATGTTACCGATGAAGTGATGTCATCGATTTGAAGGATTGAAGAGTGCCCACCGCTTACAAGCAATGCCACTGTTGGATCAATTGATTCGGAGTGAGTTAAGTAATCAACACTTATGTGCGCAGCCAAATGATTGACGCCATAGATTGGTTTATCCAGCGCAAGTGCAAGAGCTGTAGCTGTTGAGGTTCCAACCAGGAGAGCGCCAACTAATCCTGGTCCTGCAGTAACGGCGATTGCATCAATATCTTTAAGTGAAACTTTGGCACCATTTAGGGCACGATCTAGCGCAGGAATCATCGCCTCTAGGTGTGCTCTGCTCGCAATTTCTGGAACGACACCGCCAAATCGTGCATGCTCTTGAACGCTTGATGCAATTTCATTTGCCAATAATGTGCGGCCGCGCACAATACCGATAGCAGTTTCATCACACGAGGTTTCGATTCCTAAAACTAACGGTTCGCTCATGGCAACTCTTTTCTCATGACATGAGCATCTAATCCCGGACCGTAGTAATTTTTGCGGGTGTTAATAATTGAATAACCCAGAGATTCATACAATGCAATTGCTGAAGAGTTGTTAACTCCAACTTCAAGCATCATCGACGGTGCCACTCGCATCTGCGACCACTTTTCGAGTGATTCCATAAAGTGCCGTGCAATCCCTTGCCTGCGTGCTTCGGGCAATACGGCAACTGTTAAAACATCAGCATCGACTCCGGATGAAACAACCATGACACCTGCATAACCAACTATCTGTTTATCTGAATCAAGGGCTACAAGAAAATAACGAGTCTTAGGTATTCCGGAGAACTCTTCCTTGAATTGCCCCATCGACCAAGGTGAATCAGAAAATAGAGTGCGCTCCATTGAAACTAGAACTGGCAGATCTAATGGCATCGCTTCACGATATGAAATTTGCATCATCGCTCCGAAGTTGGAACTGCATCGGGACGACGTAGATACATTGGTTGATCTACTGGTGGCAGTGCAGCAAAAACTGAAACATCAGGATATGTAGCAACATCAGCTAAACCGTACTTATGTGCACCTTCGCCGACAAAGAGTTTTCCTTCAACTTCTGCCGGAAGATTTACATGCGGGCCATCAACTCGTCTGCCATCTTTATACGAGGCCCAATAAATTTCTTTGCGTCTAGCATCTGTTGCGGCAACA
>JBEAYI010000026.1:0-15287 GCA_041159375.1 Actinomycetota bacterium | reverse complement strand
GTGATAATCGAGTCCTCGAGATCCGATTGCATCGCCGCCAGGAAGTGCAACTTCAGCTTCGCCACATCGAGCTACTAACGGTCCAAGGACATTTATTGAGGCGCGCATCTTTCGAACTAAGTCATAGTCTGCGCGATGGCCTGGATTTTCTGGAACATTAATAGTTAACTCGGAGCCGCTTCGTTCTACAGAACATCCCAACCGAGTCAGCAAGTCCGCCATGATGTCCACATCGGCAATGTCTGGAACATTAGTGATCTTTGAAGTACCGGGTGCTAACAAAGAAGCAGCCATCAGTTTAAGAACTGAGTTTTTAGCACCTGTAATGCGAACTTCTCCACGAAGACGGGCGCCGCCTTGGACGCGAAAACGATCAGCTGTTGCCATGTTTTCACCTCCGCTTTAAGACTCGCTCAACACTCAGAGTTTGAGTGGTCACATCGTAACTCTCCTAATAGGCTCCACCCATGGTTCATTTAACGCGTATTTACACAAAGACAGGCGATGACGGCACTACTTCCCTTGGGGACATGAGCCGGACATCAAAAAACGATCCACGCCTTGAGGCGTATGCAGATGTAGATGAAGCCAATTCATCCATTGGCGTTGTTCTATCAACTGATGAAATCAGCGGAGACTTTCGTGCACTCCTTGTTCGTATTCAAAATGATCTCTTTGATGTGGGTGCGGACCTTTGCACTCCTGTTGTTGATGAACCAAAGATCGAACCGTTGCGCGTCGTTGAATCGCAAGTAGCTTATCTAGAAGCACAGATAGATAAGTTCAATGAACAATTAGAACCACTTGAATCATTTATCTTGCCATCTGGAACTCCAGCGGCATCTCATTTGCACGTTGCGCGAACCGTTACACGTCGCGCAGAACGTCGCACATGGGCTGCGATTCATGCATTCGGCGGCGGAGTAAATCCATTAACTGCCAAGTACCTCAACCGATTGTCAGATCTTCTCTTTGTCCTTGCACGAATTGCAAACAAAGAAATTGGCGATCAGCTGTGGGTGCCTGGAGCTAATCGTTAATTAGATTTAAAGAAGTTTCGAATAGTTAAATCTGGCGCTGCATCGTGATGGCAACTCACTTCTAAGCCACTTGCCTTGATGTTATTAAGGACTTTGCCATCAGCATCCCTGTGCTTAATTTCGCTTACTAACATGATGCTTTGTATCGCTTTGGGTTTGGTTCTTTGAGCAACAGTTCGCAATGTTCCAAGAGTTGCCTCAATCTTTCCTGTCTTTAAATCTATTTGTTCAAAGGTAGATTTTACTTCCCACCAGGTACAACCAGTTTCAGATGCAACAACAACTGCCCCACATGCAAAATCATCACACTTCTGAAGATCTGCTCGGAAGTTTGTCTTCGACGGCGCATAATTATCTGAAGAATCACATTGCAATTGAGTTGCTGTTGGAATCTTTGCAAAAACTTCACCACTTTGAGTGAAGCCAGATGGTGGCCAATTCTTACCAAAACAAAGAACTGGTTGAAGAGGAGGCAGCTTCTTCTTCTTTTTTACAACCTTCTTTTTCACAGGCTTTTTCTTCGCAGCAGGTTTTTTTGTTGCTTTAGTTGATGCTTCAGCTGTTGGTTTAGCGCTGGTTTTGGTTGTTGGCTTTGGCTTGGGTGTAGATGTGGCCGCAAGAGCAGAAGTTGTTGAAAGCGTGAGCACGGAAATTAAGAGGGTCGCAATTAATCTTTTCAATCTTTGCTCCACTTAAATGTTCGTATCGCGAAAAAGATTCCCGCAATGAGCCAGGCTAGCAAAATCACAAATGTTCGCTCAGTTTCCCAGCTTCCGGCTACCTCGCGAGCCGCAAAAGAATCAGGCAGAAAGACCGAGCGCATTCCTTGAGTCATCCACTTAAGTGGGAATATCGCTGCAACTTGCTGCATCCATCCAGGTAGATCTGTAAAGACAAAGAAGACGCCACTAAAGAATTGCAAAATAATGACAACAGGTGAGACGACTGCAGATGCACCCCGCCCGCTCTTTGGCACAGTTGCAAACGCAATACCTAAGGCAGTCGAGGCTGCACTTCCCAAAATGATGAGCCATGTAAAGGTTAGCCACTTATATGGATCAGTTGGTAGTTCAACACCGAAGAAAATGATTCCTGCTGCCAAGAGTAAAATCACTTGAATTGTCATGCTAACAAATACAAGAATTGATTTTCCAATGAAGTAACTGGCCACATGCATTGGCGTTCCCCGCAAGCGTTTGAGCGAACCAAACTCACGCTCCATCGGGATAATAATTGCTAATTGTTGAAAGCCTGTATTAACGAGACCGGATGCGATCATTCCAGCTACAAAGTACTGGCTAAATGTGACGCCTTCAGCCAATGTGGTTTTGAATACAGAACCGAAGATTGCAAGCAAGATAATCGGAAAAGCAAGAGTAAAGACAACTGATTCGCGTTGTCGCATAAACTGGCGTATTTCTAAACCACCGCGAGCGACACCTAAAGCAATTGTTGTAGGCAGAGATTTGTTGACGCTCATCTACTTTTCTCCAATCATGGAGAGATATATATCTTCAAGAGATGGTCGTAAAACCTGTAGTTCTGGAATCTCCCCAGGAAATTGATTGGCTAATCGACGAACCACTTCAGTTGGGTTATCACTTAATTCTTCCTGAATGACTCCATTTGATTTCCATTGAACACGAGCTTGTGCAGATGCACGGCCACCTAATTGAGTGGGAGTAGAAACTTCTAGAATTTTTCCACGAGTTATGACTGCCACGCGATCGGCTAGCGCCTCAGCTTCATCGAGGTAATGAGTGGTCAATAAAATTGTTGTTCCACCTTCGCGTAGGCTCTGAATCAAAGCCCAAAAAGCACGTCTCGCCTCTGGATCAAAACCAGTTGTTGGCTCATCAAGAAATAGAAGTTCTGGTGAACCAATAATGCCTAGGCCAACATCTAAACGCCTGCGCTGTCCACCAGATAGCGTGCGAATTAGTGCGCCGCGCTTTTCATCTAAGCCAACAGAGTTAATAACTTCTTCTACATCGCGTGGAGCGGAGTAATACTTTGCAAAGTGCGAAAGAGTTTCTTGCACAGTTAGATCGCCAGCATCTGCCGTGGATTGCAGCACGATGCCTATTCGATTACGCCAGATACGTGATTGAACACCGCGCTTAGCTGGATCAAAACCAAGGACAGAAATAGAACCTGAATCAGCTTTTCTAAATCCTTCAAGGATTTCAACCGTAGTCGTCTTTCCTGCGCCATTTGGTCCCAGAAGAGCGAAGATCTCTCCCGTGGAAATTGTGAGATCTATGCCATCTACAGCCTTCGTATCCGCATAAGACTTGTGCAACCCTTGTCAAAAGTGCGAGAAAATAAGAACATGAGCCCGCGTAAGAATTATCCCAAAAACAAGCGGCCTAAGAGTGAAGATCGCGACATCGCAACTTCTAATCAAACTATTGAAGAACACACAGAAGGTTCTTATGTAGTTCGCAAGATCACAGGTTCATCATCAAATAAACCGTATAGATGTCCTGGTTGTGATCAAATGATTCCAATGGCAACACCACACACCGTTGCATGGCTAGAAGGTGATGAAGATGGTCGCCGTCATTGGCACAATGCATGTTGGTCAAAACGTGGGGATAGAAAACCGCGTACCGAACGTACTAGAAATGCACCGAGATACTAGTTTTTCAGATCCTAATTAACCGAAGCGGCCGTTGAGCCACTTCGTTAATTTAATAATTAATTTATCGTTGCCGGCAGTGCGCTTAAAGCTAGTAAAAGCAATAGGCAATTGAAAACGCGCACGGACAATTGTGCGCGCATATGTGAACTCTAAAATTCCTTCAGGTCCATGAATACGACCATAACCACTATCTTTCACGCCACCAAAGGGAACAGATGCAACTGCTGCAAATGAAATTGTTGAGTTAATGGCAACCATTCCACAGTGCAATTGCGCTGCAATTCTTTTGCCTTGGCGTTTAGACCAGATAGATGCTCCAAGTCCATAACGAGATGCGTTAGAGAGAAGGATTGCTTCATCCACATGCTTTACGCGGTTGATCACAATGGTTGGACCAAAAGTTTCATCTTGCATTGCTAGTGAATCCTCCGGAACGTCAACCAAGATAACTGGTTCGACGTAAGGATCTTTCACTGATTTTGCTCCACCGTAAATCGCACGGCCACCACTTTTAATGGCGTCCTTAATGTGGGAAGCAATAATGTCTAATTGCTTTGGCATAGTTGCAGGACCGTAGTTTCCAACACCTGGTTCGCCTGGCTTAATGTTCTGCACCGCCTCTAACATTGCGGCAATAAATTCATCTGCAACGCTTTCAACAACGTAGACGCGCTCAGCGCCAATACATGTCTGTCCGCCATTAGACATCGATGACCAAATTGTGTTCTCAGCTGCACGCTTGATGTCCGCGTCATGAGCAACGATTACGGGATCTTTTCCACCGCATTCGAGCACAACTGGTGTCATTGTTTTGGCACAGGTTGCTGCTACGGCCATCGCTGTTTTTGTTGAACCAGTAAACGCTAATTTGTCTACGTGTGCTTCGCATAATGCGCGTCCTGTATCACCAAGACCCGTTACGCAGAGGAAAATATTTGAAAACGGTGCAACTTCTGCAAATGTGCGACTTAGCCACACGCCAACTCCTGGTGTGTATTCACTTGGCTTAAATACAACTGTATTTCCGGCAGCAAGTGCGTAAGCAATGGAACCCATCGGCGTAAAGATTGGATAGTTCCATGGACCAATTACTCCAACGACACCAACAGGAGAACGTTCAACTGTTGCAGACATATTTGCCATTACGGCGCCAGGGGAGCGATGTGAAGTACGCATTACTTCTTGCGCGTGACGCGCAGCCCAAGCAAGGTGACCAGCGGCAAGTGATGCTTCAAGTTTCGCATCGCTTACTGGTTTACCTGTCTCCATTGAAATCAGTGCAGTGCACTCTTCAATGCGTTCCATAATTAATTTGCTCCACGCCAATAAAACTTTTCTGCGGCCACGAAAACCCAGTGCAACCCACTTATCGGATGCGATTCGCGCTTGTGCAACTGCCACGCGAACATCGGCATCGGTATGAATTGGAAAAGTTCCAATCGCATCGCCGGTTACTGGGTAATGTGAGTCAAAGGTTTTTAAACGATTAGGCATCTGCAAAGAATAGTCGCTCGGTAATCTGGTTACTAGATAAGATGGCCGACATGTCCGAACTAATACGCCCCAGCACAGTTTTACCCGCTGCGCGTACCCCATTTGTAGTTCGTACCGAAGATGGAATGGATCTCGTTGGTGAAGTTGCACTAACACTTGATAAGCCAACTGGTTCAATCTTGATGTTGCATCCACTCCCAACTGCTGGCGGCATGATGGATAGTCACGTATACAAAAAAGCGGCAAATAGATTGCCTGCAATGGCTGGTATTAATGTCATTAGATTTAATACCCGCGGAACCACAAGTGAAGCCGGAACAAGTACAGGTCACTTCGATAACGCCGTATCAGAACGCTTCGATGTAGAAGCGATGATTACTTATTGCTTGGATGAACTAAAGATAGAAAATCTCTGGGTAGTTGGTTGGTCATTTGGTACAGATTTGGCTCTTAAATTTGCGCGAGATAAAAGAGTTAAAGGATTAATTCTTTTGAGCCCACCACTTAGATACTCAACCGAAGAAGATCTCCAATGGTGGAATATCGATGGACGCCCAGTTATTGCATTAGTTCCAGAGCACGATGAGTTTCTCAAACCTGCTGAGGCTATGAAAAGGTTTGCAGCTCTTAAGCAAATAACAATTATTCCGGTAGAGGACGCAAAGCACTTGTGGGTTGGAGAGCCTGCCGTTTATCGGTCCTTAAGTGAAATAACTAAAGTGATTGCACCCGAGCGTTTGCCGTTACCGGAAGAGTTTTAAGAGTTATCTGCACGCGGATAAACAACTTCATCCAAGATCAAAATAATTGCGGCCGCTACTGGCACAGCGAGTAATCCACCGATTAATCCGAGAAGTGATGAACCAATGAGGGCTGCAACAATTGTTACGGCCCCTGGAACCTCAAGAGTTTTTTTCATAATACGTGGAGTAACGACGTAATTTTCAATCTGCACATAAACGACGTATGCAATGAATGCGATTATTCCCACCGGTATTGAAACTGTCAGCGCAAGAATTGTGAAGACACCGCAACCCAAGAAGTGTCCAATCAATGGAACAAGTGCACACACAAGCACAACCATCGCGATTGCAACCGGTGAGGGTAGTCCGAGAACCATTCCGAGAACTAAAACGAAGATGGAAGCCATAAATGCAATAAAGATTTGAGCACCGACAAATGAACCAACACGAGCGATGATGGCATTGGTTAGCTTGGCAACACGATCACGGCGACTAGCTGGAGCAAGGCGTACTCCGAGTTTGACCATCTGAGGAAGAGATGTAATGAAGTAGAGAGTAAGAACCAAAATCGTAAGGGCTGAGAATGTTCCAGAAATAACTGACTTCCCGACACCAATGACACCACCGAAGGTAGAAACCAGAAGAGTGCCATCTGCGGTGAACTCTTCAAGTTTTGCCTGCAATGTATCGATTAATGCATATTGGTCATTAAATTTATTGATCGTTGCATTTGATTTGAGATCTTGCAAAAGCGAAGGTAAGTTATTAATCAGTTGTGAACCTTGTGAAACTACAGGGGGAATAACGACCCAGGCGAAGAAGATTACGAATGCGATAACACTGACAAAAATAATTGTGACCGCACTGACGCGAGATACGCCGCGAGAACGAATTGCTTCGACAGCAGGGTTAAGTCCTGTTGCTAAGAAAAGAGCAATAAGAATAAGTACGAATACCTGACTAACGCTTCCGAGGGCTCTCAGCAAAACAATTGCACATAACGCACCAAGAGTTGCAACGAAACCAAAATAGAAGGGATGTGAGCGATTAATTGGAGCGCCCATGACTCCGTAATTTGTTGCAGCAACTTCTTTTTTCTTACGAGGTTTTAAAATGCGTTTTGCGAGAGCCATATCCTCATTCTAAAGCACTCGTAAGCCGATAAGGCTCACTGTGAGAGAATACGAACATGGCACTTCGAATTACTGGACTCGGCGAAGAAATCGCTGCCGTTACGGGGTTGCCGTGGCAAACGAGTTTAGAGAATTGGCCTGAAGATCCATTGCTCGCAGAAAAGCGAGGTATCTCTCGCCACATCGTGCGGTTGGTGCGAGCAAGCGATGAACCGGATGCCGAAGTTTATGCAATCAAAGAAACAGTTGCAGAGTTTGCAAATCGTGAATACAAAATTTTGCGTCAACTCAAACAATTAGGTGCACCCAGCGTTGATCCGATTGCCGTTGTAGAAGGCCGAACAGATAGCGCCGGCGAAGAACTGCCGTGCGCACTAGCCACACGATTTTTGCCATACTCACTTCCTTATCGCGTCTTGCTCTCCGGAAATGTCTCAGCACATGACATAACCACAATGACAAATGCCTTAGCGCTGCTTCTTGTGCGTCTTCACTTATTGGGATTTTGGTGGGGCGATTGTTCGCTTTCAAATACTCTCTTTAGACGCGACGCCGAAGGTTTTGCGGCATACCTTGTAGATGCCGAAACTAGTGAGTTTCAGAAAACATTGAGCGATGGACAACGCGAACATGATTTAGAAATTGCACACTTCAATGTGGCAGCAGAGCTAGAAGATCTTGCATTGTCCGGAGTTTTGTATCCAGAGATTGATCCAATTAGAGCAAGTGAAACCGTTATTAAACGCTATCGCCGATTGTGGACTGCGTTGAAAGAGCCACAGAAATTAGACCCAAGTGATCGCCATGCAGTTGAACGTGCAATGCGAGCACTGCATGATCTTGGTTTTACCGTAGAAGAAGTCTCTGTTTCATTAGATGGTGAAAACAAATCTCTTATCTTCCAGCCGAAACTTGTTGCAGCCGGTTATCACCAAGCGCGCTTAATGGAGTTAATGGGACTTGAAACGGAAGAACTTCAAGCAAAGCGTTTGCTCGCATCCTTTGATAGATATCGATCACGCATGGAAGAACCACGTCCACCGGTAAACCAAAGTGCACTGAAGTGGCTCAATGAAGTATTTAGACCAACACTTTCGCACGTGCCACAGGAGTTAGTGGGACGAGTCGAACCTGCTCAGATGTTTCACGAAATTTTGGAACACCGTTGGTACTTAAGTGAAAAAGCTGGCGGAGATGTTGGATTAGATCATGCAACTAAGTCATATGTTTCTGAAATTCTTCCATTTAGAAGCGACTCTGGCAGGATTACCGCATGACGCTTCCACCGAATTTTGGCCGCGCAGTAGATCTTTCATCTCTTGGAAAACCAGCGCCACAAGCGCCATCAACAGTGGCTGGTATTTCAGTTACGCCAACGAATCTCACAACAGATTTCGTAGAGTACTCATCAACTAAAGCTGCGATTGTTTTGTGCTGGTCGCCGCGAAGCGCTGAATCAATTGCAACTCTTGCAATCATGGGTGAGTTGGAATCTGAAAGTAACGGTGCATGGCGCCTTGGAAATGTAAACATTGATGAGCAGCCACAAGTGGCACAGGCGCTTCAGACAAAAACTGTTCCCTATGCAGTGGCTTTTGTTGCAGGCCAATTAGTTCCGCTCTTTGAGCAGCCATATGCCAAAGAGCAAATTGCTTTAGTAATAAATAAGGTTCTTGAATTATCTGCACAACAAGGCGTAGGTGCACCACCCGCAGAAGTAATCGAACCTGAAGAAGAAGAGGCGTTGAAGGCACTTGAAACGGGAGATTTCGCAACCGCTCAAGCTGCTTACAAGAAATTACTTGCCAGAAAGCCACAGGATGCATTCGCAAAGTTAGGTTTGGCTCAAACAGAGTTATTTATCCGCACAGATGGTTTGAATCCAGAAACAACAAAGGCTGCAGCACAGAAAGATCCACTCGATATTGCCGCGGCAATGGCGTGCGCAGACATCGAAATCATTAGCGGCGAAGTTCAACCAGCATTTGATCGCCTATTGCACTGTGTTAAAAATTGTTCAGACGATGCTAAGAAGCAGGCAAAAGATCATTTGCTCGCACTCTTTGCTTTGGTAGATCCTGCAGATCCACGGTTGATCAAGGCACGTAGCGATTTAGCTAACGCACTCTTTTAAGAATCAGCCAGAACCTTCTGTGTTGCCAGCGTCCGCGGCACGCACATCATTGATCTGATACTTATCAATCGCTTCTTGAATTAACTTTGGCTTAATTTCACCTTGTGCTGCTAGTTGCTGAAGCGCAGAGATAACGATTGATTCGGCATCAACTTTGAAGTGGCGACGTAGCGCACCGCGAGTATCTGAAAGACCAAATCCATCTGTTCCAAGAGTTGTAAATGGTTGCGCGACCCATGGAGCAATTTGTTCTTGTACTGCGCGCATAAAGTCAGAGACTGCAATAACAGGACCCTTTGCGCCATCTAATTTGCGAGTGATGTATGCGGTGCGTTGATCTTGTGGATTGAGCATGTTGTGACGATCAACTGCAAGACCATCACGACGGAGTTCATTCCATGAAGTAACAGACCAGACAGAGGCTGCAATATCGAAATCTTCTGCCAGTAATTTCTGCGCCTTAAGTGCCCAGTTAACGCCGACACCGGATGCTAAGAGCTGTACGTTCTTCTTGCTCTTTATTGTTGCTGGTGCATAGAGATAAATACCGCGCAAGAGACCATCTACATCTAGGTTTTCAGGTTCTGCTGGTTGTACGTATGGCTCGTTATAGACGGTGAGGTAATAGAAAATGTTCTCTGAGTTTGGTCCATACATACGGCGCAGACCATCTTTAACGATGTGACCAAGTTCGAAAGCAAATGCTGGATCGTATGAAACTACTGCAGGATTTGTTGAGGCAAGAAGATGTGAGTGACCATCTTCGTGCTGCAAACCTTCTCCATTAAGGGTTGTACGCCCTGCTGTTGCACCAACTACAAAACCACGTACTAGTTGATCGGCTGCTGCCCAGAAAGCATCTCCTGTGCGTTGGAAACCAAACATTGAGTAGAAGATATAAATAGGAATCATTGGTTCATCGTGTGTTGAGTAAGAAGAACCGACTGCCGTAAAGGATGCAACAGATCCAGCTTCGTTAATACCTTCGTGAAGGATTACGCCTTCAGTTGATTCCTTGTAAGAAAGCATTAATTCGCGGTCCACAGACATGTACTTCTGTCCATTTGGTGAATAAATCTTCAGAGTTGGAAAGAGAGAATCCAAACCAAATGTGCGTGCTTCATCAGGAATAATTGGAACAAGACGCGCACCGAGTCCTGGATCTTTAATTAAATCTTTGAGCATGCGAACAAATGCCATTGTTGTAGCAATCTCTTGATGACCTGAACCGCGCTTAACTGATTCATATGCTGAGTCATCTGGTTGTGGCAGAGGCTTTGAAACACTACGGCGTCGTGGAATTGAACCACCCAAAGCTTGGCGACGTTCTGCCAAGTATTTAGCTTCCACAGAATCTGCAGGTGGCTTGTAATAAGAAGGTAAGTACGCATCGAGTTTGTCATCAGTTAACGGAATCTGAAGACGATCGCGGAATGTCAAAATATCTTCCTTAGTCATCTTCTTCATTGAGTTGCGACCTTCGAAGTGTGAACCAAGTGTCCAGCCCTTAATAGTTTTAGCAAGAATTACTGTTGGGCGACCATTGTCTTGAACCGCTGCTGTGTATGCGGCAAAGAGTTTGCGGTAATCGTGTCCACCACGTTGTAATCCCCAAATTTGATCATCGCTCCAACTAGAAACCATTGCAGCAGTGCGTGGATCGCGTCCGAAGAAGTTCTCGCGGATGAATGCGCCGTTTTCTGCTTTAAATGTTTGGTAATCACCATCGAGTGTGGTGTTCATGATGTTAACGAGTGCGCCTTCACGATCTTGAGCAAGAAGTGGATCCCAACCGCGACCCCAAATAACTTTAATGACGTTCCAGCCAGCGCCACCGAAGATAGATTCGAGCTCTTGAATAATCTTGCCGTTACCGCGCACAGGACCATCGAGGCGTTGCAAATTACAGTTAACAACGAATGTGAGGTTATCTAATTTCTCGCGTGTTGCTAATCCGATTGCACCGAGAGTATCTACTTCATCAACTTCGCCATCGCCAAGGAATGCCCAGACGCGTTGATCTGATGTGTCTTTGATTCCGCGATTATGTAAGTAACGATTAAAGCGTGCTTGATAAATTGCATTAATTGGTCCGATACCCATTGACACAGTTGGGAACTGCCAAAAATCTGGCATCAATCGTGGGTGAGGATAAGAAGATAATCCTCCAGCAGGGTGTGAAAGTTCTTGACGGAATCCATCAAGTTGATCTTCAGTAAATCGTCCTTCAAGGAATGCACGTGCATACATTCCGGGTGATGCGTGACCTTGGAAGAAAATTTGATCGCCACCACCTGGATGATCTTGTCCACGGAAGAAGTGGTTAAAGCCAACTTCATACAACGCCGCAGAAGATGCGTATGTAGAAATATGTCCACCAACTCCAACACCGGGGCGTTGCGCACGGTGCACGAGCATTGCTGCATTCCAACGATTAAATGCACGGATACGTCGTTCAATTAATTCATCGCCAGGAAACTCTGGTTCGTGTGCAGGAGAAATAGTGTTGATGTAATCAGTTGTGCGAAGTGCAGATAGCGGCACGCCATTTTCGCGCGCATGCTTTAGAAGATTCAGCATTAAGTAACGAGCACGTACCGGTCCTGCATGCTTGAGGGCTTGATCAAAGGATGCTTGCCATTCGGCGGTTTCACTTGGGTCGACATCCACCAGCTGTTCGATGATCTGGTCAGGCGCCTCAAATGTTTCGCTCATAGACGTATTCTCCACGTACTGGCCAGTTAGTGGAAATTGACGCCAATGAATGCGAGCAAAACACTTGCGCTCGCGCCAATCATTGTGTGGACTTAGCCTGTGCCAAGCAGACTGGGAGTCGCCAAAGGTGACCTTGTACTCGAGGTCGGATACGACGTTGATTGCGATGAGGAACTACGCGCCGCAATTAAGGCAATCACAGCAACTGAATTCTTAGATAGTGATATTCACGAAGTAGTCGACGCGGTTATTTTGTGGTGGCGAGATGGCGATGGCGATCTCGTAGATGAATTGGTAGATGCACTCACATACTTATCTGAAACCGGACCGATTTGGGTTTTGACGCCAAAGCTCGGTCGTCCGTATCACGTAGAACCAAGTGAGATTCAAGATGCTGCGCCAATCGCTGGCTTAAGCCAAACATCGACGATTCCGCTTGCAAAAGATTGGACCGCCACACGTCTAGTGGCACGTAAAGCCGGCAAACGATAAGTTTGCGCACATGACACTAACAATTGGCCAAGCGGCTCCAGAATTTAATTTGATAGATCAACACGGAGCTCAAGTTTCGCTCTCTTCATTTAAGGGAAAGAAAAACGTTGTTGTTCTCTTCTATCCGTTCGCATTCTCAGGTATTTGCACAGGCGAACTCTGCGCGCTACGTGATGATCTTGCAGCATTTCAAAATGACAATGTTCAATTGTTAGCAGTCTCTTGCGATCCAATGTATGCACAACGTGCATTCGCAGAACAAGAAGGTTACAAATTCCCAGTACTCGCAGACTTCTGGCCACACGGTGCAGCTGCTAAGGCGTACGGTGTTTTCAATGAAGAACGTGGCTGTGCAACACGTGGCACATTCGTAATTGATAAAGAAGGAATCCTGCGTTGGCAGGTAGTAAATGGCCTAGGCGATGCGCGTAACGTCGCTGATTACACACTTAACGGTGGAACTTAAGGGTGCTTAGCTCAGTGGTAGAGCGTCTCGTTTACACCGAGAATGTCGGGGGTTCGAAACCCTCAGCGCCCACCAGATTTAAAACAATTAAACATATTGCACTTACCAAGCCAGGGAGGCGTTATGAAAGCCAACCCCAGCGACCAGCGCCAGATTCTAGATATTCAGAATTTTGATTTCACTACTGCAACTCTAAAAAACAAAGCCGCAAATCTTCCTGAAATCGCTGAGATTAATAAGCTAACAATTCGTGCAAACAATGCACGGGATTTACGTATCGCAGCGCAAACTGAAGCCAGTGATGTGCAGCGCGAACTCACTCGCGCAGAGGGCGATGTCGAACAAGTTGTCACACGAATTACTCGCGATGAAGCTCGCCTTAATTCAGGTACCGGATCAGCCAAAGATTTAGAGGGTTTAACTCACGAAGTAGAAACTCTTAACAAACGTCGCGCAGAGCTCGAAGAAGTTGAGCTAGAAATCATGATGCGCATGGATTCAATCAAAGAGCGCATCTCGACACTTGAAAAAGAAGAGTCCGAACTTGCAGCCCAAATTGCTGACCTTGAGATAAAGAAAGAAAACGCTCTAACTGTTATCAACTCAGATATTGAAAAGATTGCACAAGATCGCAGCGAAACAACTAAATCAGTTGATGCCGCGCTTCTCGAGTTATACGAAAAGATCAGAACTGGCGGGGGATCAGGGGCAGCACCCCTTAAGGGCGGTCAATGTGGGGGATGCCATCTTTCAATCAACGCAGTCGAACTGAAGAGAATTCTAGAATTAAGTGATGACGAAGTTGTTCGCTGCGAAGAGTGCCGCTGCATATTGGTGCGTGGAGTTTAAGTAATGGCTAGAGCATTTACATTAACCGCAGATGGCGGATCTCGCGGAAACCCTGGTCCTGCTGGTTACGGCGCAGTTGTTAGCGAAGACGGAAAAATCGTTGCCGAGCTTTATGACTACATCGGTGTAGCAACGAATAACGTTGCTGAATATCAAGGACTTATTGCAGGTTTAACTCACATTCATTCACTCGATCCAGAAGCAACTGTTGAAGTGCAAATGGATAGCAAGTTAGTTGTCGAACAGATGAGTGGCCGTTGGCAGATTAAACATTCAAATATGCGCGAACTAGCAGCCCAAGCACGTGCAGCACATACTCCGTCACTCGTTAAGTATTCATGGATTCCGCGCGACCTTAATTCGCACGCAGATCGATTAGCCAACAAGGCACTCGATAACGAAAGTGGCGGCTCAGAAACTCACGCACCTGTGCAGATTAATTACCTGACTGATCGTCTTCGCTCTGATGAAGTTCCAACAACTATTTACTTAATTCGCCACGGCGAAACACCAATGACACCTGAGCGCAGATTCTCTGGTTCAAGTCACAATGATCCAGGATTATCCGAAGATGGTTTAGCGCAAGCTGCAGCTGTTGCTGGTGTCATTGAAGAATTAAAGCCAGATGTGTTGATTTCTTCTCCAATGAAGCGCGCTCAACAAACAGCACAAGCAATTGCACAATCCACTCATTTACAGATTATTGAAGATGAAATCTGGACCGAACTTTCATTCGGACATTGGGATGGATTAACAACACAAGAAGTACGCGAAAAATTCGGCGAAGAGTACGAAGCATGGTTGTCATCAACTGCAGTTGCACCAAAAGAAGGCGAATCACACAACTCGATTGCTGCTCGCATCGAAGCAGGCCTTAGTCACTTAGTTGATACATACCCAGGTAAAAAAGTTGTCGTAGTAACTCACAACATGGTCATTCGTCATGCTGTTCGCATCACCGTTGGTGCGCCAATTGACGGTGTATTCCACATAGATATAAAGCCAGCTTCCGTTACTTCTTTAACTATTTGGCCAAGTGATGGCTTGCGTTGCTTGCGCATGGTCAGCAACGACGCGCATTTAAGTTAATTTGCGCGTAAATAAATCTCATTTACTAATTACATATCCCTGCCGTATCCTTAACTACTGAAGAGTCGCCCGGATCACCGCGTTGTCGCAAGACACCGAGGAAAGTCCGGACTTCACAGAGCAAGGCGGTGGGTAACGCCCACCCGGAGCAATCCGCGGGAACAGTGCAACAGAAAGTAAACCGCCAATAGAAATATTGGTAAGGATGAAACGGTGGTGTAAGAGACCACCAGTAATTGCAGTAATGCAGTTAGCTATGTAAACCCCGCCTGAAGCAAGACCACGCAGTTGGCGTTCGAGTGCTGCTCGCACGAGTCAACGGGTAGGTTGCTTGATTACGTAAGTGATTACGTAACTAGATGGATGGTGATCTCTCGCAAGAGAACAGGATCCGGCTTATAGGGCGACTCTTCTTTTTAGGTTAGGCTTTTTGAATGACCAAGCCACTTTTGATTCTAATTTCAGGGCCATATATGTCCGGGACAAAT
>JBEAYI010000133.1:0-3314 GCA_041159375.1 Actinomycetota bacterium | reverse complement strand
CTTGACCTTGAGAGTGTGAAACCAAATACCTTGGGCAACACTCGGATGCTTAGAGTTTTTTAAGCATCCGAGTGTTGCCCAAGGTATTTGGTTTCACACTCTCAAGGTCAAGGAACTCGGCGATACCGGCGTCATAGGAGCGAAGCAGCTCGGCATATACATCGGCATCAACTGGAGTGCCTTGAATTTCTTCGAAGCCGTGTCGACCAAAGAATTGTGTTTCAAATGTAAGACAGAAAATTCTTTTAACTCCAATTGCGCCAGCACGCTCTTCGATTGCTTGCATGATTTGGTGACCAACACCTTTTCCGCGCAATCGTTCTAGAACTGCAACGGTACGAACTTCTGCAAGATCTTCCCAGAGAACGTGGAGTGCGCCACATCCAACAACTTCGTTATTTTCAATTGCAACAGTAAATTCTTGAACGCTTTCGTATAACGTCACTGTCTCTTTAGTGAGCAAGCGACCACCAATTGCATACGTATCAATTAGTTTTCGAATGCCTTTAATGTCAGAAGTTCTGGCTGAACGAATTTCCATTTGTGTTTATTCAGCTTCTGGCTTTACCAATGGGAAGAGAATTGTTTCGCGAATTCCAAGTCCCGTGAGCGCCATCAATAAACGATCAACGCCCATTCCCATTCCACCAGTTGGTGGCATTGCAAACTCCATTGCACGCAAGAAATCTTCATCTACTTGCATCGCTTCGAGGTCGCCTTTAGCACCGAGCTTTGCTTGTTCAACTAAACGATCGCGTTGCACAACAGGGTCTACTAACTCTGAATAACCAGTTGCTAATTCAAATCCATCTATGTAGAGATCCCACTTCTCTGCAACACCAGGAATGTCACGATGTGCGCGAACTAGCGGAGATGTGTCAACCGGGAATCCCATGACAAAAGTTGGTGCAATCAATTGATCTTTTGCGACGTGCTCAAAGATTTCTTCAGCAAGTTTTCCTGCAATCCACTTTGGATCAATCTTTATGCCTAATTTCGTTGCTATACGCTTCAAATCATCAATAGAAGTTAGAGCAGTTACTTTCTCGCCAACGCCTTCAGAGATTGCGTCATAGAGTGAAATTTCTTTCCATGTGCCGCCGAGATCAGCTTTGCGACCATCGTGGTGAGTAACAACGTGCGAACCAGTAATTGCCATCGCTGCATTTTGTACAAGCTTGCGAGTCAGCTCTGCAATTGATCGCCAATCACCATATGCCTGATAACTCTCGATCATTGCAAACTCTGGTGAGTGTGAAGAGTCAGCGCCTTCATTTCTAAAGTTACGGTTGATTTCAAATACACGTTCGATGCCACCAACAACGCAGCGCTTGAGGAATAGTTCTGGCGCAATGCGCAAGAAGAGTTCCATGTCATACGCGTTTGAGTGCGAGATAAATGGTCGAGCAGCGGCGCCGCCGTGCATTACTTGCAACATTGGTGTTTCAACTTCTACGAAGCTCTCGTTATGGAAAGTTTCGCGGAGTGAACGCATCACAGTTGGACGAAGTCGCGCGTATTCACGTGCTTCTGGTCTGACAATTAGATCCACATAACGCATGCGAACGCGAGTCTCTTCAGACATTGGTTTGTGTTCGTTTGGCAGCGGACGAAGAGATTTTGATGCCATCTGCCATGAGTTTGCTAGAACAGAGAGTTCGCCACGCTTTGAAGAGATAATTTCGCCAGTAACGCTAACAAAGTCACCAAGATCAACATCGCTCTTCCATGATTCGAGTTGTTCTTCGCCAACTTTGTCCAGAGAAATCATTGCCTGTAATTCAGTGCCGTCACCTTCGCGAAGTGTTGCGAAACAAAGTTTTCCTGTGTCACGTTTGAAAATAATTCGACCGCTAACGCTGTGAACATCACCTGTTGCGCTATCTGTTTCAAGGTTTGCGTATTGCGCGCGAATTTCGGCAAGAGTTTTTGTGCGAGGCACTGATACTGGATATGGCTCGATTCCACGCTCGATAAGGCTCGGGTAGATCGTCCTCGATGCTCATAGGTTTGTAATCCTACCGAGTTACGAGTTTCTCTCGTGTATCAGGCGCAGCCCAATCAATGTTAAATCAGGCTCGTGGTGATCAATTGTTTCGCTGACGCCAATTATTAGTGGGGCAAGTCCACCTGTTGCAATAACAGTTGGGCGCGTACCAAATTGGTCTAATAATTCAGCAGTAATTCGGTCAACCAATCCATCTACTTGTCCAGCAAATCCAAAGATGGTTCCGGATTGCAGAGCTTCAACAGTGTTTTTCCCAATAACATTTTTTGGCCGTACAAGTTCTACTTTGCGCAATTGTGCTGCGCGAGCAGCTAACGCATCAACTGAAATTTCAATACCTGGAGCAAGCGCACCACCGAGGAATTCGCCCTTTGGAGAGACAACATCGAGATTTGTTGACGTTCCAAAATCCACAACAATTGCTGGCCCGCCATAGAGAGTATGTGCGGCGAGAGTATTAACAATTCTGTCCGCGCCGATTTCTTTTGGGTTATCAACTAATAGAGGAACACCAGTCTTTGTTCCTGGTTCAACAATTGTTACTTGAATATCTGCAAAGTAATCAGCGATCATTGTTCGCAATTCGCGCAGCGTGGCTGGCACTGTAGAACAAATTGCTAAAGCAGAAACCTTGTAATCACGAACAAGTGCGCCGTACTGGAGCCACAACTCATCGGCAGTGCTACGTGGATCTGTCTTTACGCGCCAAGAGCGAACAAGCTCTTCGCCTTTAAAGATTCCAAGGACTGTGTTGGTATTACCAACATCTACTGTGAGCAACATTGTTTACTCCACTCTCATATCTAGTCCGATATCAAAATTAGGTGCTGAATGTGTCAGCGCACCGACTGCGATGTAATCAACACCTGCTTCGGCGTAGGCACGTGCGTTTTCAATTGTGATTCCACCTGATGCTTCTAATTTCGTAGCACCTGCAACTATTGCCACCGCTTCTGCGCACTGCGCTGGGCTCATGTTGTCTAACAAAACCAACCCTGGATTAAGTGGCAGAACATCACGTAATTGCTGCAAGTTATCTACTTCGATCTCGATATCAGTCGATGGATATTTCTCGCGAACAAGTGAAAATGCTGCAACAACTCCACCAGCTGCTGCAATGTGATTATCTTTAATCAACGCTGCATCACTCAGTGACATTCGATGATTTGTGCCACCGCCCATACGCACTGCGTATTTTTCTAACACGCGCATTCCTGGAGTTGTTTTGCGAGTATCTCTCACCTGTGTTTTTGTTCCTGAAACTGCTTGCACCCACTGTGAAGTCAGCGTTGCAATGCCGCTGAGA
>JBEAYI010000025.1:0-8264 GCA_041159375.1 Actinomycetota bacterium | reverse complement strand
CCTACGGAGCATTTTGACTACTTCACCAGTAATTGCAGTTAATGACATTGGATCAGCGGCAGATTTCTTAGCCGCAATCGAAGGAACAATCAGAAATTTCAACGACGGAGATCTCGTCGAAGGCACAGTTGTTCAAGTAGATCGCGAAGAAGTACTTGTAGATATTGGTTACAAGACAGAAGGTGTTATTCCTTCTCGCGAATTATCGATCCGTCACGATGCAGACCCAAATGAGATTGTAAAAGTTGGCGACAAGATTGAAGCGCTAGTTCTTCAAAAAGAAGATAAAGAAGGTCGATTGATTCTTTCCAAGAAGCGCGCACAATACGAACGCGCATGGGGAGATATCGAAGGCAAGAAAGAGCGCGACGAAGTTGTTATCGGAACAGTTATTGAAGTTGTTAAGGGTGGTCTCATCGTTGACATCGGTCTTCGTGGCTTCCTTCCAGCATCTCTCGTTGAAATGCGCCGTGTACGCGACCTGACTCCATACATTGGCAAGCAGGTTGAAGCACGCATCATCGAATTAGATAAGAACCGCAACAACGTTGTTCTGTCACGTCGTGCGTTCCTAGAACAAACACAATCTGAATCACGTACAACATTCCTTAACCAACTACAAAAGGGTCAAGTACGTTCAGGCGTGGTCTCATCCGTTAACTTCGGTGCATTCGTTGACCTTGGTGGCGTAGATGGTTTGGTTCACGTTTCAGAGCTTTCATGGAAGCACATCGATCACCCAGGTGAAGTTGTTGAAGTGGGCGATGAAGTAACTGTTGAAGTTCTTGAAGTTGATTTCGAGCGCGAACGCGTTTCACTCTCTCTTAAGGCAACACAAGAAGATCCATGGCAAGCATTTGCTCGCACACACACAATCAATCAGGTTGTTCCAGGTGTTGTGACCAAGCTTGTTCCATTCGGAGCATTCATTCGTGTGCACGAAGGTATCGAAGGTCTAGTTCATATCTCTGAATTAGCAGAACGTCACGTAGAAATTCCTGAGCAAGTTGTTCAAGTAGATGACGAACTCTTTGTAAAGATTATTGATATCGATCTAGAGCGTCGTCGTATCTCACTTTCACTCAAGCAAGCTAACGAAGGACAAGAAGTTGAGATTGAAGCATTCGATCCAACTCAATACGGAATGTCTGCTCGTTACGATGCTGAAGGTAAGTTCATTTATCCAGAAGGTTTTGACGCTGACACTCAAGAGTGGAAGCCAGGATATGAATCTCAACGCGAAGCGTGGGAAAAAGAATATGCAGTTGCACAAGAGCGTTTCCTAGCGCACAAGAAGCAAAAGGCTGAAGCTAAAGCTGCTGACGCTGCTGCAACACCTGTCGAGGTAGCAGCAGAGTAAGTTCTAGTGGCCTTCGTTGTAGGACTCACTGGCGGTATTGGTTCGGGTAAATCCCTGGCTGCGCAATTCTTTTCGCAGTTAGGTGCACTCGTTATTGATGCTGATCAACTAGCACGTTCTGCTGTTGAAAGAGGTTCAGAAGGTTTTGATGAAGTTCTACTTCGATTCGGTGACACTGTATTAAAAAATGGTGACATCGATCGAGTAGCACTTGGTCAGATTGTCTTTGAGAATCCACAAGCCAAGAAAGATCTCGAAGAGATCATTCACCCACGAATTCGCGCTGAGTTCGAAGAAGCTGTCGCCAGTTTAAATCCAGGTCAAATTATGGTTTACGAGATTCCGCTTCTCGTTGAAACCAATGCTGCGGATCGTTTTGATTTCGTCATCACCGTCGAATCAGATCCAGAACTGCGAAGGCAACGGCTGCGTGCTCGAGGAATGTTTCACTCTGATATTGAGAAGAGAATGGCATCACAGGCCACCGAAGAAGAACGCAGAGCTGTGGCTGATTGTGTTCTCACAAATGATGGCACTGAAGATGATTTGTTGCGCCAAGTAGAAAACATCTGGGAATCAACAATTTTGCCTCGCGCGCAAATTTAGTGCCCCGCGGATAGAGTTAGGCACATGCGCCCAATTACTGATCTTCAAAGGCGAGTCGAGCCTTTCCAGGTCATCAGTGATTACGTTCCTGCCGGAGATCAGCCTGCTGCAATTGAAGAAATTGTTAAACGCATTAATGCTGGAGTGCAGGATGTTGTTCTCTTAGGTGCCACCGGAACCGGTAAATCTGCAACAACTGCGTGGATGATTGAGAAATTACAACGTCCAACATTGGTCCTTGCACCAAATAAAACATTAGCCGCCCAGTTAGCAAATGAGTTTCGAGAGTTACTGCCCAATAACGCTGTTGAGTATTTTGTTTCATATTACGACTATTACCAACCAGAGGCGTACGTCCCTCAGACAGATACCTTTATTGAGAAGGATTCCAGTGTCAATGACGAGGTAGAACGCCTTAGACACTCTGCAACAAACTCACTATTAACGCGTAGAGACGTTGTTGTAGTTGCGACAGTTTCGTGTATTTATGGACTTGGAACACCTCAAGAATACGTGGATCGAATGATCAAATTGCGGGTGGGCGATGAAATAGAGCGAAACGTTCTGCTGCGCCGATTCGTAGATGTGCAATACAAACGTAATGACATGGCTTTTGAACGTGGAACTTTTAGAGTTCGTGGTGACACCATCGAAATTATTCCGATGTATGAGGAGTTAGCACTTCGCATCGAGATGTTCGGAGATGAAATCGAGCGAATTACTACGCTCAATCCACTCACCGGTGAAATCGTTCGCGAAGAGCAAGAGATGTATGTCTTTCCTGCAACTCACTATGCAGCGGGACCGGAAACTATGAAGCGGGCGATGGGGGACATCACCGATGAACTTCAGATTCAGCTCAATCTATTTGAAAAACAAGGCAAGTTACTAGAAGCGCAACGACTAAGGATGCGCACAACCTTCGACTTAGAAATGATGGAGCAGTTAGGTTTTTGTTCTGGAATTGAGAATTATTCGAGGCACCTTGACGGACGCGAACAAGGCTCCGCGCCAAACTGTTTGTTGGATTATTTCCCCGAAGATTTCCTTGTTGTCATAGATGAGAGTCACGTGACTGTTCCTCAAATCGGTGCAATGTATGAAGGCGATGCTTCCCGTAAACGAACTCTTGTCGAACATGGTTTCAGATTGCCGAGTGCACTTGATAACCGACCATTAAAGTGGCCAGAGTTTTTAGATCGCGTCGGACAAAAGGTTTATCTCTCAGCAACGCCTGGACCTTATGAACTTGGTAAAGTAGAAAACGATGTTGTTGAGCAAGTTATTCGCCCAACCGGACTTGTAGATCCCCAGATTGTTCTTAAACCAATTAAAGGTCAGATTGATGATCTATTGGCGGAAATAAAGATTCGTACAGAGCGCAATGAACGCGTCTTAGTTACAACCCTGACAAAGAAGATGTCCGAAGACCTCACTGAGTATCTTCAGGAAAAGGGAATCAAGGTTGAATATCTCCATTCAGAAGTAGATACCTTGCGAAGAGTCGAGTTATTGCGCGAGCTTCGTTCAGGTCAATTTGATGTGCTGATCGGTATTAACTTACTTCGCGAAGGTTTAGATTTACCTGAGGTATCACTTGTAGCAATTTTAGATGCGGATAAAGAAGGATTCCTCCGCTCTGCTACATCATTGATTCAAACTATTGGTCGTGCGGCTCGAAATGTATCCGGCGAAGTTCACATGTACGCGGACAACATAACTAAATCAATGGCAAAAGCTATCGATGAAACTAATCGCCGTAGAGCGAAACAAGTCGCCTATAACCTCGAGCGGGGAGTCGATCCACAACCGTTGCGAAAGAAGATTGCTGATATTACAGATCTCATTAATCGTGAAAGCGATGACACTGATGAGCTACTTGCAACTGGCCGTAAATCTAAGTCAGCAGCCGCGCCGCCAATTGGCCTGCGCAGTAAGAACGCTGGTTCTTTGCCTCGCCAAGAATTAATCGCGTTGATAGAGTCGCTCACTGACCAGATGAGAAGTGCGGCAGCAGAACTTTCTTTTGAATTAGCAGCCAGATTGCGCGACGAAATCCGTGATTTGAAGAAAGAACTTCGTGCGATGCAAGAAGCGGGGCATTGATGAGCATCGACAAGTTAATTGTTCGTGGTGCCCGCGAGCACAACCTCAAAGATGTTTCAATTGAGTTACCGCGTGAATCACTTATTGTTTTTACTGGTTTATCTGGTTCTGGAAAATCAAGCCTTGCTTTTGACACAATCTTTGCTGAAGGGCAGCGCAGATATGTTGAATCTCTATCAGCCTATGCTCGCCAATTCTTGGGGCAAATGGATAAGCCCGATGTCGATTTCATCGAAGGATTATCTCCAGCAGTCTCAATTGATCAGAAATCAACAAACCGAAACCCTCGTTCAACAGTTGGAACAATTACTGAAGTTTATGATTACTTGCGCTTACTCTTTGCGCGCGCAGGTCGCCCACACTGTCCAAGCTGTGGCAAAGCGGTTTCTAGACAAACTCCACAACAAATTGTTGATCAAATTCTCACCATGCCGGCAACTACCAAATTCCAAGTTTTGGCCCCAGTGGTTCGAGCGCGTAAAGGCGAATTTGTAGATCTCTTTGCCGAACTTATTGCCTCCGGTTACGCACGTGCACGTATTGATGGAGAGATAGTTGCCTTAAGTGATGCGCCGAAGTTAAAGAAACAAGAAAAACACACCATCGAAGTTGTAGTTGATCGCTTAAGCGCTAAACCTGAATCAAAATCACGCTTAACAGATTCGATCGAAACTGCTCTCAAATTAGCTTCTGGAATAGTTTTGTTAGATTTTGTAGACGCAAAAGGCGCGGATAAAGAACGCACTTTCAGTGAACATCTTGCTTGTCATGATTGCAATCTTTCTTTCGAAGAGTTAGAGCCGCGTTCATTTTCATTTAACTCTCCGTTTGGAGCCTGCCCTGAGTGCACAGGAATTGGCACAAAGTTAGAAGTAGATGAAGAACTGATTATTCCCGATGATTCAGTTTCAATTTATGAAGGGGCTATTGCTCCATGGGCGGGTGGACAATCTGCGGAATACTTCGTGCACCTACTTGAGGCGTTGTCCGAGGACATCAAGTTCTCACTTAACACGCCATGGAAGCGTCTGCCAGAAAAAGCACGTAATGCAATTATTAATGGTTACGAATACGAAGTACATGTTAAGTACAAGAATCGTTATGGACGCGTACGCAATCACACAAGTGGTTTTGAAGGTGTGGTTCCTTTTATTCATAGACGTCACGGCGAAACTGATAGCGATTACAGTCGTGAGAAGTATGAATCATACATGCGAGAGATTCCTTGTTCTGTTTGTAAGGGTGCTCGTTTAAAGCCTGAAGTACTTGCTGTAACTGTTGGCGACTTATCTATTGCGCAGATTTGCGAACTCTCTATTGCTGATTGCGCAGAGTTTTTAAAGAAGATCTCTCTAAATGCTCGTGAAGCCCAAATCGCCGAGCGCGTGATGAAAGAGGTAAATGCACGACTAGGTTTCTTACTAGATGTTGGTCTTGACTACCTATCACTTGCGCGTCCGGCGGCCACTTTATCTGGTGGAGAAGCGCAACGAATCAGACTTGCTACTCAAATTGGATCAGGCTTGGTTGGCGTTCTCTACGTATTGGATGAACCAAGTATCGGTTTGCATCAACGTGATAACAGAAGATTAATTGACACGCTCACACGTCTACGCGATTTGGGCAACACGTTGATTGTCGTAGAACACGATGAAGAAACAATTCGCACCGCAGATTGGATCGTGGATATTGGTCCAGGTGCAGGCGAGCATGGTGGCAAAGTTGTTGTATCAGGGGATTACCAATCTCTGATTGACTCCAAAGAGTCGATTACTGGTGCATATTTAAGTGGCCGCAAATCCATCGCAATTCCAAGTAAACGTCGACCACTTGATGCGAAGCGAAAACTTACAGTTAAGGGCGCAAAAGAGAACAACCTTAAAGATATCGATGTTGATCTTCCGCTCGGTGTTTTTGTATCCGTTACCGGTGTCAGTGGTTCAGGTAAATCCACTTTAGTTAACGATATTTTGTATAGCGTCTTAGCAAACAAACTAAATGGCGCACGCATTGTTCCTGGACGACACCGATCTGTGAGTGGAGTTGATCTATTAGACAAGGTAGTACACGTTGATCAATCGCCAATCGGACGTACGCCACGTTCTAATCCTGCAACTTACACGGGCGTATTCGACAAGGTTCGTGCTCTCTTCGCCGAAACCACTGAAGCCAAGGTTCGCGGATATCAACAAGGACGTTTCTCTTTTAACGTAAAAGGTGGACGCTGCGAGAACTGTTCGGGGGATGGAACCATCACGATTGAGATGAATTTCTTGCCTGATGTTTATGTTCCTTGCGAAGTGTGTCATGGTGCCAGATACAACCGTGAAACTCTTGAGGTTCATTACAAGAATAAAACAATTGCCGACGTCTTGAACATGCCTATCGAGGAAGCCCACATTTTCTTCGAGTCAGTGCCGACAATTGCTAGGTACTTAAAGACCCTGTGTGATGTCGGTTTGGGCTATGTTCGCTTAGGACAATCTGCACCGACTCTTTCTGGCGGAGAAGCGCAGCGAGTTAAGTTGGCTACAGAGCTACAACGCAGATCTACGGGTCGAACAATTTATGTACTAGATGAACCAACTACTGGTCTGCACTTTGAAGACGTTAACAAATTACTCGGCGTACTCAATCGTTTGGTCGATACTGGCAATACAGTCGTTGTAATCGAACATAATTTAGATGTCATCAAATCATCTGACTGGGTAATCGATATGGGTCCAGAAGGTGGTTTCCGAGGTGGAACTGTCGTTGCAGAAGGAACGCCAGAAGATGTAGCAAAAGTCAGCGCAAGTTACACAGGACAGTTCTTAGCTGAGATTTTAAAGACTAATCGAAAAGCTCCTGCGAAGAAGAAGTAATCATGGCCGATCCAGCCAGTTATCGTCCTACTGATATCCCAGAAGAAGCTGGTGTGTATCGTTTCTATAACGACAGTGACAAAGTTATTTATGTTGGTAAGGCAAAGAATCTAAAGAATCGTTTGAGTTCTTATTTTGGAAGCAACCTTGCTCATAAAACCTATCGAATGGTTCACGAAGCTGTACGTGTGGATTGGACTGTGGTCAACACAGAACTCGAAGCGCTAGCACTAGAATTTTCTTGGATAAAGCAATACCACCCAACGTATAACGTTCAATTCAAAGATGATAAGTCATACCCATATTTGGCTATTTCTATTGCCGATGAATATCCCCGAATTTTTGTAACTCGCAAAGAGAAGCGTCCAGGTTTGAAATATTTTGGACCATATACAAATGCCTGGGCCCTGCGAAACACTTTCGATATTTTGTTAAAGGTCTTTCCTGTTCGCTCCTGCACGGCAGGGAATTTTCAACGTGCTCAAAAGAGCAAGCGTCAGTGTTTGTTGGGGGATATCGGTAAATGCGCTGCTCCATGTGTTGGATGGGTATCTACAGAAGAGCATAAGGAAATTGTTCATAAATTGGATGCATTCATGGAAGCAGGTATGCAGGATTTGCTTCCGGCGCTTCAATCTGAAATGGAACTGGCATCTTCACGTGAAGAGTTTGAAAGAGCCGCACGAATTAGGGATCAAATCGAATCATTTGAAAAGGCACAACGCTCCACACAGGGAAATCTCTCTGATGAGTTAGATGGTGATTTCATTGCCATACATGAAGAGGGTCTTCATGCGGCAGGTTCCATATTTATGTTGCGTCGAGGTTCTATCAAAGGTTCTCGTTCGTGGATTGTTAATCAAGAACTCGCCCTTGAGGGAGATGATCAATGGGCTTCATTGCTCTTTTCAATTTATGGGGGAGAGAGCACAGAGATACCTTCCACAATCTATTTGAACTCAGAACCTGCAGATACGCAAGCGCTTGAACAATGGCTCTCCTCTCTTTCTCAATCGAAAGTAACTCTGAAGGTTCCGCAACGTGGTGACAAAGTAGAACTGCTGGAAACCGTAAAGAGAAATGCCCATTACGCCCTTGTTCAGTTTATGAGTAAGAGAGCAAGTGATGCTGCTGTTTCGGGTAAAGCTCTTCTTGAAATTGAAGAGGAACTTAGCTTGGCAAAGACTCCGCTGCGAATTGAATGTTTCGACATTTCCAATATCTCAGGAACATCCGTTGTGGCTTCAATGGTTGTCTTCGAAGATGGAATTGCCAAGAAGAGTGAATATCGTCGATTCATCATCGACACAACAGAAGGTTTTGATGAC
>JBEAYI010000003.1:0-22613 GCA_041159375.1 Actinomycetota bacterium | reverse complement strand
ATCCACGGCAAGATGAAGTACATAAACCATCGGCCCGGGCTATCTAGAACCGAGACATATCCGTCGAGTGACATCGGAACGATTTTCCACTTAATTGATACCCAGATAAGAAGTGCTAAACCTGTAACGAATGTTGGAAGTGATGTGCCGAGAAGAACGAAGACTGAACTTGATGTATCTGGCCAGCGATTCTTAAATTTTGCAGCAATGACACCGAGTGAAATTCCGAGCACTAACCAGATAAAGAGTGCTCCGACTGCAAGGTTTAGAGTTACTGGCAATGACTCTTTAATCATGTCCGTCACGCAAGCATTTTCATTAAATGAATAACCAAATGATGGTGCTGGGCAGCTAAAGGCCGCAGAACCAGAACCATATGTTCGGCCAGCAAAAATTCCAGATAAGAAGAGCCAATACTGCTCGTAGATAGGTTTATCAAAGCCCAATTTAATTCTGTTGCCCTCGATGATTTGCGGTGTACAACGTTGTCCGCACGTCAGGGCTGCTGGATCAAAAGGAAGAAAAGAAAAAATTGCAAAGACTGCTGCTGAGACAAGCAAGATTGTCACGATAGCGAAAAAGATTCGCCGTCCGATAAATCTCACCATGCTCATATCTCCTAAGAATTAATTTATGTTATTCAAGTAAGTGCCCCTGAGGAAATTGCTTACCTCAGGGGCACTTTACTTCAACTTAATCGACTAGATGTGGATTACTTCTTAACCCAAATCTTGCCGTATGCAGGGTTACCTTGTGGGACCCAGAAGAAGACGCCACCGAGGCCTGAGCCCCAGATTTCTTGAGCTTTACCAAATGTTGTTGGTAATACCCAGAAGTTCTTCATGGCTTCTTTATCAAGAGCCTTCCACATAGCTGCCTGCTTCTTGCGATCAGTTGTCTTCATCGCGATGTTTACCTTGTCTTCAAATGCCTTGTATGCAGGGTCATTTGTATTTTGTGACAAGTTAAATCCGCCGAATGAAGCGAAGAGCTCAGGGATAACTGTTGATGCGTTAGCCCAGTCAGCACCCCAACCGGAGTTAGTCATGTCGCTCTGCTTTGCAGGGTTCATAACTGTTGAGTAGTAACCAGCTGAGATGATGTTGAACTTCACCTTAATTCCGGCGCGAGCATAAGCTGCTTCCTGAATTGGAATAGTGTCATTCAAAGTTGAAGATTGACGAGCGTCAATCAAGATTCCATCTTCTGTAGCCTTCTTGTAATCAGCAGGACACTTTGTCTTTGCTGTTTCTAGAAGTGCCTTTGCCTTAGGAATGTTTCCTTCTGGCAAGAAGTCTGGGCTTCCTGGACCAACAACCTTTGTAGGAGCGTAATCAAGTGCTACTAGTGGGCTGATAACGCCAGTTGCGTATGAACCTGCATATGTAGGTCCACCTGCATAGTCAAGAAGTGCCTTTGCGTTACGTGCGTAGTACATAGCTGCACGAACTTCAAGACATGGCATCTTGGCTAGGTTAAATGCAAGGTAAATTGCATATGGATCAGAGTTATTCATACGACGATTCTTGTAAGCATTGTCGGTGAAGAACTTGTCCTTATTTGTTGGAAGTGGACCATTGAAGTTCATAGCATTTGGCTGTGAGTCTTCAAGGAAGATCTGATCTTGTACTTCTTCATCTAGACCAAACTTGATAACAACCTTGTCTGGATAAGGAGTACGTACAGGATCTGATGCCTTTGACCAGTACTTGTTACGAATCATTACAAGTTCAGTCTTGTTGTTTACAGAAATCTTGTATGGACCAGTTGCCTGTGGCTTTAGGTCATACGCATCACCTGTATCAAGCTTTGCTTGAACTGGTGAGATTGTTCCGTAAGTTCCAAGGTAGTTGAAGTCAGCTACTGACTTATTCAAATTAAATGTAATTGTGCGGTTGTCCTTTGAACAAGAAACAGCCTTCTTAAATGCTGCTAGACCTTCTGGTGTGTTCTTGTATGGACCTGTGAAGATTGAGTTTCCGTCAGCATCTTTTGGAATGTCTAACCATGACAAAAGGTATGCAGGACCATCAGTAATTACATCTGTTGCGAATACGCGAGATGTACCGTACTGAACGTGCTCACATGTGATTGTTGTTCCATCTTCGAACTTAGTTCCTGGACGAAGTGTGAACTTCCATGTCTTTGCACTGTTACTTGGTACGCCAGTGTTTGTCGCTAAGTCAGGAACAATATTTGCACCTGCAGCACCTGGAACTGGGTTGTACGCAACGAGTGTGCGAGTGTGGAAAGAGTTCATAAACGCTAAGTCGCGTCCTGTGTAAATACGGCTTGGATCTAAGTGATCAAGACGTGGTTCGTGCTCGAGAAACACAAGTGTTCCTCCTGTGCGAGGTGTTTCTGCTGCGTTAGCAACTTGTGATCCTGCAACAAGTGCTGCAGAGATAACTAGTGAACTAGCGGCAGTGACAACCACGGCGCGACGAAGAGCGGAAATGCTGCTCATTCATTGGTCCTTTCAGTTGAGGGGCGCGGGCTGCTCCCGAGCGCACAGTCAAGCAGAAAGCGTCCGAATTGTGAATATGAGGTGCGCGAGGAGCGGGGTGAAATTAGCGGTCTGCGCGTGGATCAAGCGCATCTCGCAGCGCATCGCCGACCAAGTTAAAGGCCAAAACGACGATTACCAATGATCCAGCGGTAATCAAGAAAAAGCTCGGCATGACGGTTACGTATCTTGATGCATTAGAAAGCAAAATTCCCCAGGTCGATGCAGGTGGTTGTACTCCCAGACCTAAGAATGAAAAGACAGCCTCCGCTGCGAGATAACCAGGAAGTGAAAGTGATGCAACAACAATCACTGGCGCCCACACATTTGGCAGTAACTCTTTGAGAATTACACGAGAGCGTTTTGCACCCATTGCCTCCGCAGCAGTTACGAAATCTCTTTCGCGCAAACTTAAAATCTGCGAACGAATAAGTCTAGAAAAACCTGGCCATCCAAAGAAGGATAAGAAGAAAACCAAAAAGATAATACGAGCAGAGTTTCCTTGAGCTATTCCTGTGCTCTCAATTCTTTTTACAACGGGTTCGCTGAGAGCGACAATCATAAAAAATGCAGGAAATGCAAGAATGAAATCTGTAAAGCGTCCGATTGAATTATCTACACGTCCTCGGAAATATCCGCCAACGATTCCGACAAACAATCCGATTGTAAGACTTGTGAAAGTTGTCAAAATTGCAACCATGAACGAGATTCGCGAACCGTATAAAAGCTGCGCTAGTAAATCGCGACCCGTGCCTGGGATGAGCCCAAGTGGGTGATCTGCACTGATTCCACCATTTGGCAGATCAGGGATACCGCTGGTGTTTAGAACATCGAGGTTTAACGTATCTGGATCAATTCCTAAAATTTTGCAGACGATTGGCGCGAAGAGTGAGAGCGATAGCAATGTGATGCTGATAACCGCTGCAATAACTCCGACTTTGTTGCGCTTAAATCGGCTCCACGCAATCTGGCGCGGACTGCGGCCTTGAATGCCTGCTTCGCTATCGCGAGATGTTTCAACGCTCGTTGTCATGGCTCGTACTCTATACTTTGATGCATAAGAGTTACACCTTGCGCAAGGATTAACTTGCCCAGATGGAGGAAGACATGTTCACACGTACCGTCCGCAATGTTTCTGCTGGAGCTACAGCTCTGCTCCTAGCCCTTGCCTTGAGCGCATGCGGCGGCGGAGCTGAAACTGAGACCACCACTGCTGCTGAAGGTGAAGCGCTCGTGAGCACTACTGAAGAAGAAGCACAAGCTAAAGGTGAATTTGATTCAGCGGTTGTGACTCCAGATAAGAACTCTTTTACTGTCTCATCACCAGGAAAATTCTCACCAGGAAAATTTGCTGCAGGGCAATTGCCAGGACAAATTAATCAGCGATTCAATGTTTCCGTTAATAACGGATCTGGTGCAGATCTTGATCTTGCAACTCTCATTGTCAAAGGAAGCACACCCGCTGGTGCGTGTGTAGATATTTTTGATGGCGATGCCAAGATGGATGGCGCACCTCAAACTCCACTTGCTGCTGGTGCATCAATCACATTTGCATGGGGACTCTCTTGCCCAGGTGCAGCTGGCGATGAGCTAACAGTTGTACTGACAAATAACGCAGTCAACATCGTTGAAGCAAAGGGCAAGCTCGCTTAATTACTACTGAGCGTGTGCCATCTTTTTTAATTTAAAAAATAGTGGCAACGGCAAAAGTGCTCCAAAGAGCATTGTAAATATCCACGCACTTTCAAGGCCTGCACCAAGCATCGGCCCACTAATGGCAGGTCCGATTACACCCGAGACTCCCCATTGCAATCCAGTGAGCGCATTGGTGCGTCCGCGAATATGTTCGGGTGATAACTCATTTACAAGTGCTGGCAGAGTTGGCGACCAAATCATTTCACCAAATGCAAAGACAACTTGGCTTATGCATAACATGATGGCACCGGCAATTAGTGGCAAGAGTGGTGATATTCCAACTACGCTCCACGATATTGACCAGATAATTCCAACTGCAATGAGTGCTTTGTATTTTGATTGACGACTAAGTCTGCGCAGAACTGCAGGCTGAAATAAAACAATTGAAATCGTATTTGCCGCATAAAAAATACCGAGCCATTTAGGTGATAGCCCCAAGTATTGCGTTGCATAAATTGGAAGTCCCGCTTGCAGACTCGCATACCCAAAGATCAAGAGAATTAACCCAGAAATACTGAGCAAGACTATTTTCTTATTTGCCCAAACTTCCTTATAGCTTCCGCTCTTTGGCTCGTGAGCCTCCGGAATGTATTTGCCCACTAATGGAGTGTGAATCGTTAGAACTACTGCCAAAAATAGCAAGAATGTAAATGAATCAATGAGGTACATAATCTGAAATGAACGCAGAGAACCTTCGGTAATTACTAGTGAAGCAAATAAACCACCTAAGCCAATTCCAAGATTAAGTAGCATGAAATTTAAGCCGAAAATATTCTGCCGATCTTTAACTTCAGTCAATCTCGTCAGCATTACATTTATTGGCGGCCATATAAAAGCCGCGCCAATTGATTGAATAGTCATGACAATAATTGCATCGCGGCGATCTTGAACAAATGCCCAGCCGCCTGTACCAATAGCTTCAGCGACAATTCCGACGATGATTACCTTCTTTGGTCCTATGCGATCAATCAAATACCCAACTGGTCCCCCGGTAAGTAGCGAGACAGCCGCACCGAATGAGAGTAAAAATCCACCAAATGTATTTGTGAACCCACGCATATCGTGCAAATAAACCAACAAGAGCGAAAGAGTCATTCCGGTGCCGATGGCACTCAGCAGCACACCCAAAACCACTTTCTTGGAGTTTGGGTTCAGAATTGCGTAGTACTCACGAACTATTTCTGAATTTAGAATCATTTATGCAAGTAACTCTTTTGCTTGAGCAAATACTTTGTCTGTGTAATCAACTAACAAAGTGACGTGCCCTTGGCCAGGAATAAATGTGAGTTCAGCTGTTGAGATATGTTTTTTCAACCAATGTGAATGTGCATGCGGAACCATAAAGTCTTGATCGCCTTGCCAAATCTTTACTGGCTTTGTAATTGTTGCTAAATCAAATCCCCACGGTTTTGTGAATGCAACGTCATCATCGACCCATCCGTCGAAGCTGACAGCCAGACCTGATCTAATTGCCGACGCAATCACATCTGCAAAAGAGCCTTCCATAGATTTTTTGTCAGCTTCGCTAATTAATCCACCAAATGCTTCGCGAATTTCTGCGCCCCCTGCTGATTTAAAAGCTGTTGCATTATCAACAAACCATTTTTGAATAACATCTTCGCCTTGTAACGATGCTCCGAATTCATCGTGATTTTCTTGTGCCATGCCCTCGAGAAAATCTAAATCATCTGCGCCGAATGCGCCGACGCCAGCCAGAGTAATTGCGCCAACATTTGTATCGAGCAAAGTATTTGCGAGTGCATGTGGGCCGCCTCCGGACCAACCAATTGCAACAAATCGTTCAATACCTTTTGTCGTCAGAACTTCTGAAATATCTTTATTAACGCTCACAATGCTGCGGCCATAATCACGATCACTTGTGCCATAACCTGCACGGCTATAGGAGATCGCCCGAATCCCGAGGTCTGCGGCATATGTAAACCATTGGCTCCAGAGCGATGCACTGGCAGGTGTTCCGTGATGAAAAACAATTGCGCGCGTGCTGTCGACGCCGTTATCTAATACTTCGAGTTCGCGGCCTGAGCTAAGTTTGAATTGAGGCATTTTCAGAGCCTACATCTCTGCCACAATGTGGCGCATGGGTAAGGGTTTTGGATTCGAAATTACAGGGCGAGATGAAAAATCTCTCGCACGTGTAGGAACCATTTCAACTCCTCACGGACAAATCCAAACTCCAGCATTTATCCCGGTAGGCACAAAAGCCACGGTTAAATCAGTCTTGCCAGAATCAATGCGGGATTTAGGTGCACAAGCGCTATTAGCAAACGCGTATCACCTGTACTTACAGCCAGGACCAGATGTTTTGGATGAGGCGGGCGGCCTTGCAAAGTTTATGAATTGGGATGGTCCCACGATTACAGATAGTGGCGGCTTTCAAGTTCTTTCACTCGGTGTGGGATTTAAAAAAGTATTAGCAATGGATGCAAAGACCTTCAGATCAGATGAAGTAATTGCTGGCAATAAAGAACGCCTTGCCCATGTTGATGATGAAGGTGTGACATTTAAATCTCACCTAGATGGATCGATGCATCGATTTACACCAGAGATTTCTATGCAGGTACAACATCAAATCGGTGCCGACATTATGTTCGCTTTCGATGAGTGCACCACACTTCACAACACTCGGCGCTATCAAGAAGTTGCAATGCAACGCACTTACAACTGGGGATTACGTTGTCTAGACGAACACAAACGTTTGACCGATGTGAGAAGTGATAAGCCATATCAAGCTCTCTTTGGAGTTATTCAAGGAGCTCAGTACGAAGATTTGCGCAAGAAGGCTGCAACAGATTTTGGGGCGATGGAGTCATCAGGGATTTCATACGATGGTTTTGGAATTGGCGGCGCACTCGATAAAGACTCACTTGGCACGATTGTTAAGTGGGTCAATGAAATATTGCCTGAAAACAAACCAAAACACTTACTAGGTATTGGTGCGCCAGAAGATCTATTCGTTGGTGTCGAAAACGGCATAGATACATTTGATTGCGTTTTGGCCTCTCGCATTGCTCGCACAAGTGCGGTGTACACAATGGAAGGTCGATTTAACCTTTCGAATGCTGCATATAAGCGAGATTTCAACCCGATAGATGATGAGTGTGATTGCTACACCTGTACTCATTACACACGTGCATACCTGCATCACGTTTTCCGCGGCAAAGAGATTATCGCGGCCACACTGGCAACGATTCACAATGAGCGATATATCGTGCGATTAGTTGATCAGATGCGACAGGCACTATTGGATGGAAACTTTAAGGATATGAAGGCTGATTTCTTAGGCCGATACAAACATAAATCTGGACAATCTAACGATTAAGAAATTTCTTCCGATAATCATCAGCTGACATTTCGTACACGTTTTCTGGTCCATCAATTTCATCCAATTGTTCGCCCACAAATTTAAAACCAAAGGAATTTATCAAAGCAATCGATGCAGTATTTGTTGGGCTGACTGTGTAACGCAATGTATTTACCCCAGGTTCTGTAACAACCCATCCCCACATTCCTTCCAATATCTCCTTACCAAATCCTTTGCGTTGATACGCCGTTTCGACGCCAAGCCCAATTTCCATCATTCCGTTTTCATCGGGTGCTCCATGAAAACTTGCACTTGCAATAACTTCTTGAGTACTTCGCAGCACCGCCCACCTGACAAACCATTTATTTACAGAAGGATCTTGTTTTACTTGAGGGACTCTCCATGCAAGGGGACCTTGAAAATCAATGAGTACGCGAAGTGGATTTGTAAATGTTTTTCCAGAAAGTGCTTTTGAGTCATCACGTTTTTCAAATAATACGATGAGATCATCGACTTCGATATGGTGCAGATCGAGGCGAGCTGTCTGAATTAACTTCACAGCCAAAGTATTTCAGAGATTAAATAAGAAAGAGTGCCTTGGCTTTCTCAACAGCGCTATGGCGGCCATCTGCCTCGAGCTTGCGGTAAATGTTGCGCAAGTGGGTTTTCATTGTGTTCTGAGAAACGTGCAGGGATGATCCGATTGCGCTAATTGGCTTACCCGTAGAAAGATTTTTTAAAATCTCAATCTCTCGCTTTGTGAGTGCTTCAGCAATGCCAGCGCGATTTTGATCTTGAATCTTTAATCGATCAGCTGCTTGCCTTCCTAACTCTTCGAGATATACAGTTGGACGCTCTCCAGAGGATTTAATAATTAGATTAAGAATTGCTGGAGATTGGCGCAGAAGAGTTTCACGGGCGCCGTATAACGCCGCTAAATCAAGTGCTTTACGGAGATGAGTAAGCGCTTCTTTCTCTCTGTCGATAACCATTTCAGCATCGGCAATATGTTTATAGATTTTTTCGCGTGGAGTCGATTCCGGTAAATTCTTTGCAAAATTATCAGGAACTTTCTTACCTTGACGCTCTAAAACAAGTGGTTTAAACCGAGAAACAAAATGTCCATCTGGCATTCGATCCAAAAGAGTTAACACTCGATCATAATCTTTCACGATGTACCTTAAGAATGCTTCATTCGCATCAACTAACGCATCGAGCTGGTGAACTCCTGTCACACTCTGCAAAAGTTGACGTTGCTCTTTAATTCCTTCAAATGCCTCTTCAACTTTAGAATCTAGAATCATCTGCCGAAGTAAATATCCATCGGCAAGCACGTACCAAACCTTTTGTTTAGCAGAAAGAGCAAGATCACGAACTAACTCGAACGCTGATAAAGCTTCACTTGTTCTAGAAAACTCTAACAAACAGCGAGCCCGAACAAAGTGAAGATCAGATGGTCCCGATATTCCACGATAATCATTCATTTCAGCGGTAGCAATGCCTGTGGCTGCAATATCAAATGCTTCTAAATAATTTCCTTCGGCAAAACTGGCGATAGCGCTTATCGCATTGAGGTAATACATAGGTAGAGGTGCATAGTCCAATGTCAGCAACTCCTGAGCTTGTGAATAAATCTTTACACACTCGTCATAATCTTCAAGAGCTAGAGCTTGATTCGAGAGAAGACGTAGAACATGCAACTTATCGATGTTCTCTATGTCACGAACATCTTTTACAGGTTTTAGAACTACTTCACTATCAGATTGCAACTTGGACAAATTTCCATTAGCAAAACTGATTGTTGCAGAAGAAACATGAGCAGATTTTTCTAGAAAATCTTTGATATCCGATTTTTCAATTCTAAATAACAACTCTTCTATGAGCGCTTGTGCCTGCTCAAATTCTAGGTTCACAACGTGCGCTGCGATTTGAAGACTCAAACGACGGACGTAGCCACTGGATGATTGATCACCAATGATTTTGCTCCATTGCAACAAAAAGTCACCTTTACCTGTTGCCGCCATAGTTCGAATGTTTTCTCTAAGAATTTGTTGCAGTAACTCACGATCTCCAGATTGATGGGCATGCGAGAGAGCCAATCCAATCGCCTTTTTTTCCAAAAAGTATTCGGCGAGTTTTCTATGGGCTTTATGTTGAGAAGTCTCTGAGTTCAATAATCGATTTTGTAGTGATTCACGAATAATCGGATTAAGTTGATACATTCTCTTGGATTCAGAGTGTGAAGATATAAATAATCCATCTGCTGTCATTCGAGCAAAAAATTGTGGATTCGATGAATTCCCAAGGAGCAATTCAGCAATTTCTGAGTCAAACTCGTCAACCGCACTCAGATGTGTGAGCGCATCAATATCGTCGGTTTTAACGGAGCCAACAATTGCTTCAGCTAAATAACTCAATGGGTCGGTCTGACTAGCCAACGCATCTTGAAATACAAAATCGGTATTGCTGCCTTGTAATTTTCTAGAAAGAAGCTGTACCGCAGCTGGCCATCCATGTGCGCTTTCAAGAGTTCGCTTTACATTAATATTCGCATAATCGAGCTCAGATAACATTGCTATGGTTTCAACTTCTTGAGGACTAAAAAGTAAATCTTGGGGTGTAATCAAATTCAGGCTACCTAGCGCTGCAAAGCGTGAATATGAAGCTTCCGGTGCAGTGCGAGAAATAACGACCAGGTGTAAATTATTGGGAATTGATTCAAGAAAAACGCGCGTTGTTTCAATGAAAAAATCTGGTAGATCTTCTGCGTTATCTAGAACCCAGATGAAATCTTCATCAATGGCTATAAGTTCGTTTCCTAATTTTCTAATTGATTCTTCAACGGTATCTTTATCAATATTGGCAGCCCATGGCGCAAAGTTTGGAATGATATTGCGCGCGGATTGGATCATATGTAGAGCCAAGCTTTGATATGAATCTTGCTTACTTAGTCGAGTCCAAATAACTTTTGATTCACTTTGGTGCGACCACTCAGCAACGAGTGATGACTTTCCATACCCTGCCGGTGCAACAAGCAGAGTTGCACCTGGTTTTTTGTCGGAAAAAAGTGAGAACAAATGTTTACGCGAAAGAAAATTTGTCGGTAGCGTTGGAGCAAGCGTTCGCAACAGGGTCACACCACTAATCACCGAGGGTGATGATTTCTTCGCTCTATTGGGCATGACTAAGGGTGATACAGATTTTGCGATTAGCCAACCTAGCCCTCACCCATGAGGGGTGATTAGGGGACGTGATATTTGGGCACTAGAAATAGGCATAAATCAGACGTATAGTTCTTCCCATGTTAAGTCTGGAGTCCGTAGATCTGTGGCAGCAAGCCACCGTTGTTATCGACGCGGCGATTGCGGCCATCTTGGGATCCATTATTGGTTGGGAGCGTGACCGGGCCGGCAAATCTGCCGGGCCGCGCACCATGGCTCTAGTCGGAGCATCTGCTGCCGGAATTGTCGCCATCGGCGCCGTATTAGATAAGACTTCTGACTTTGGAGATCCAACGCGAGCGCTGCATGCGATCATCACAGGTATCGGATTCTTGGGTGCAGGACTCATCTTCACTAACCGCAACTCAGGTATTCAGGGCGTGACAACTGCGGCCACTGTTTTTGCAACCGCTGCAATGGGCTGCGCTGTTGGACTAGGTTTTCAAGTCGCCGGCCTTGGCATGACCATCATTATTTTGGTCGTCCTTCGTTCAACACAGGTTTTAGAAAAAGCTGCTGGCCTTCGTAGCCACGATTAACCCCGAAGAAATTTTCCAAAAAATAACCCTTTGTACAGAGGTTATCCACTAGCAATTTCGGACAAATAGGTGAATATTTAGTGACCAAGAAGGCGTCCCTAGCGCCCTCGGGAATTACCCCTAATTAGGCCTAATAGAAAGAGGTTACTTGTGTCCAAGAGACTCAAAGTCCTTGCTGGCGTAGCTGGAGTTGCACTTGCAGCTTCAATGCTCGCAGCAATGCCTGCTGGTGCTGCAGCATCAAAGGCAGCAACAGCAAAATCAGCAAAAGATGTCGGAGGTCTTGCAGGTTTGATCAAACTTGCTAAGGCTGAAGGTCAACTCAATGTAATTGCTCTTCCACCAGATTGGGCAAACTACGGCGAAATGATTAGTACTTTCTCAAAGAAGTACGGAATTAAAGTTAACAGCGCAAACCCAGATGCATCCAGTGCAGATGAACTTGCAGCAGTTAAGGCACTTAAAGGTCAATCACGTCAACCTGACGTTGTAGACGTTGGTGTTGCATTCGCAGCGCAAGGTGCAGATGAAGGACTATGGGCTCCTTACAAGGTAGCAACATGGGGCGACATCGCAGCTGATGCGAAAGAAGAGAATGGTCTTTGGTATTACGACTACGGCGGGTACATCGCAATTGGTTACGATGCAAAGCGCGTAGCAGTTGCACCAAAGTCATTCAAAGATCTTCTTAACCCACGTTACAAGGGACAAGTTGCTCTTAACGGAAACCCAGCAAAAGCTAACGCTGCATTCTCTGGCGTTTATGCATCATCAATTGCTAACGGTGGCGGTCTACAAGACATCACTAAGGGACTTGATTTCTGGGGCAAGATGAAGAAGAACGGAAACTTCATTCCTGTCGAGGCAACACCAGCAACTGTGCAGAGTGGTCAAACACCAATCACACTTGACTGGGATTACCTACAAGCTAAGTACTCAAAGGACGCTGCAGGTAAGGTCGACTGGAAGCTAGTTGTTCCAAGCGATGCTGTGTTCTTCGGTGGATACGCTCAAGCAATTGTTAAGAACTCACCAAACCCAGCAGCTGCTCGTTTGTGGCAAGAGTTCTTGTACAGCGATGAAGGACAGAACATCTGGTTAAAGGGTGGCGCTCGTCCAATTCGCTTAGAGTCAATGGTGAAAAAGGGAACAGCTAATAAGGCTGCGATTAAGGCTTTGCCTCCTACCCCTAAGGGTGGAAAGCCAATCTATCCAACACTTGATGACACAATCACTGCAAAGAGTCTCGTAGCAAGCCTATGGGGAACTCTCTAAGCAATGACATCCGCAGCAATGCGGTCTGTAAGTGAAACCACGACCGGGGGCAACCCCGGTCGTGGTTCTCTTAAAGGCCCACTACGTTCAATAAGAACTTACATTGGGCTATTCCCATTTTTTATTTATTCTGGATTCTTTTTAGCAATCCCAACTCTGCAAGTAGTTATTTTGGCTTTCAAAAATCAAGATGGCGCATGGACTCTTGAGAATCTGAAAGAAGCAATCACTGGCGTTTATCTACTATCTTTTCAACAGAGTATTTATCTTTCTGCAATTTCAGCCGTTACAGCAGCAATTTTTGGCTTCATCGCAGCCTATGCGATCACCATTTCGAATATCGGCGTATTGCGCCGAGTTATCCAAACGGCCTCTGGCGTCTTCGCTAATACTGGTGGTGTTCCTCTTGCGTTCTTCTTTATCGCATCCATTGGAACATACGGATTGCTTACAACAACGCTTAAGAAATTGGGAGTCGATTTATATGGAGGCGGTTGGACTCTCTTTACTTTTTCCGGGTTAGTTCTTGTTTATTTGTACTTCCAAATCCCACTTATGATTATTGTTATTTTGCCCGCTATTGATGGATTGCGTCTTGAGTGGCGTGAAGCCGCCGGAAGTCTTGGCGCATCAAAGTGGCAATTCTGGCGCTATGTTGCAATTCCTTTGTTAGCACCAGCATTTACAGGTGCGCTATTGCTCTTGTTTGCTAACTCTTTTGCAGCCTATGCAACCGCTTCTGCATTGACTAGCGGAACGATTCCATTGGTTCCACTTCAAATTGGATCACTCGTTTCCGGAAACGTGATCGCAGATAAAGCAAACCTGGGTTACGCACTTGGTTTTGGAATGGTCATTATCATCGGCATAGTCATGACCGGCTATGCGATTCTTCAGCGCAAGACGGCGAAATGGTTGAATAACTAATGGCGACTATGACTGCACCTGTGCGCGTTAAGAAACGCAAAATTCAAAAGGGTATGACTCTTACTCCAAGGCTTGGACCGGGACTTGGTTTTGGTTTAGGTGTCGTTGCTTTTTACTTCTTAATTCCAATTATCAGTTCATTTGAATTTAGTATTCGTGGAGCAAATAACGTTTACTCCCTAGAAGCTTATGGCCGAATTACTACTCAGCCAGACTTTGGAGCTGTTGTTGGTCTAACAGCTCGGTTAGCACTTGTCACAGTAGTTCTCTCAACGTTAATCATGGTTCCAACTGTCACATTAGTTCATTTAACTGCAAAGAAGTTCCGTAGAGTTGTTGAATTCATTTCACTTCTTCCACTTGTTATTCCACCAGTGGTTTTAGTTTTGGGTGTTCTTGCGACAATGCCGGTTTCGTTAAAGGGAACACCATATTTATTGGCGTTTGAGTACGTAATGCTTTCTATGCCCTACACCTTTAGAGCACTCGATGCTGGTTTGGGTGCAATTGACGTTCGCACTCTTGTTGATGCTGCTCGCGGCCTTGGTGCACCATGGCGCACAGTTTTTGTAAAGATAATCGCACCAAACATCCGAAGCGCAATTTTTGGATCCATATTTCTTACTCTTGCTTTAGTTATGGGTGAGTTCACTATGGCGGCGCTTCTTCTCTGGAACACATTTCCAACATGGATCGCATTGGTCGGTCAACAAGAGGCAACTTTGGCAGTTGCGCTTTCTATTTTCAGTCTTGCCTTTGCTTGGGTTCTACTTCTGGCACTTTCAGCAGTAGAGCGTCGCCAGAAAGCTCGCCTGTAATGTTAATTAAGAAAACCAAAGGGGAAATAAAGTGAGTACATCATCTAGTAGTCGAGTAACAATTAGTAATCTTCGCCGAACATTTGGTGATGTTGTTGCCCTCGATTCCTTCTCACTCGACATCAAGCCAGGCGAACTCGTAACACTGCTTGGTCCATCAGGTTGTGGCAAAACAACAGCGCTTCGTATGGTTGCTGGCCTCGATGTTCCGGACTCAGGTCTTATCGAAATTAATGGAAATGCAATTAATTCTCTTCCACCATCAAAGCGCAATATGGGAATGGTTTTCCAGGCGTACTCACTATTTCCTAATATGACTGCGATTGAAAATGTTGAGTTTGGTTTGCGCGTTCGTGGAATAGATAAATCAAAGCGTCGCAAGCGCGCTGAAGAGATGATCGAACTAGTTGATCTTGGAAAGCAATCAAATCGTTTCCCAAATCAAATGTCTGGTGGACAGCAACAGCGTGTGGCTCTAGCCCGCGCTCTTGCAATCGAACCGAATGTTTTACTTCTAGATGAGCCGCTATCGGCACTGGACGCGAAGGTTCGTACGCACTTGCGTGATCAAATTCGTCGCGTTCAACAAGAAGTAGGCATCACAACACTATTTGTTACTCACGACCAAGAAGAGGCAATGGCTATTTCAGATCGCGTAGGCGTAATGAATAAGGGAAATCTTGAGCAGCTTGATAAGCCAGATGTTCTCTACAGCAATCCAGCTTCTGCTTTCGTTGCGACTTTCGTTGGTGCCATGAACCGCGTGCCAGGCAAACTATTAGATGCTGGCAGCGTAGAAGTTTTGGGTAAGAAGATCTCAGTTGCTAATTCAGCACACGGATTGTCTTCAGGATCCTCAGTTAATGTGATGATTCGACCAGAACAATTCACAATCACATCAGGAGATTCTGTAACGATTACAGAGCGCTCATTCCGTGGTCCAATGACTCGTATCGTTGTCGCACTTGCAGATGGAACTAATGTTGATTTGGACATCGCAAGTGCTGAAACAACTTCGATGACTCCAGGTAGCCGCACTGGATTAACAGTTAGTGCAAGTTCAGCAATTATTGAAGCGCGCTAGTTAACTTCGAGCGCTTAAACGCAACACCGTATTTCGCTCGTGCGGAGCGCCCATTGCCCAATCAGCTGGATGTTTAGCGCCTAATGCTTCACGTTTTTGCCAGACATTGGCGCTAATAACGCGAGAGAGTGCTGCCATATCAAGCGGTGTACGTGCATCGTTGTATGTAGCGCCTGCAGCATGGTCAATAACTGTCAACGCGATAAATACTTCTCCACTAGAGCTTTGAACGATTTCGATTGTGCGACTCTGTTGTGGCCAATCTGCGTGCGATGCAGTCTCTATCTGCCAGAAACCCTTTTCTTCAATTTCAGAGCCGATCCAAGCAACGTGATGTCTATGTTCGTGACCTGCAAACCATGCGATCACTCGTGGATACTTAAGTAGCATCTCCGTGATTTCTTCTACGCATACTCGTTTACCTGTGGGTGCATAACCATTGAACATCTTGCTTAAAGGATGGTGTGAAGCTAAAACAACTAGGCGATCACTGTTCTTGATTTCATTTTCTAGCCATTGAAATTGAGCAACATCTAGAGAACCTTGCCAGCCTCCAAACTCATTGACGCTATCTATGACAATTAACTTAATTTTTCCTACATTGGTTGAGTAGTACATATGTTTTCTCTCAACATGTTCTTCAGTAAATCCGTGTCCTTTAGGTGCTCCAGGAGAATTTAGATGTTTAGCTGCGTATTCACCACGTTCAAGTGCGCGTCGACGAAGATCTGAAGTAACAATTTCAAAAGGTGCATCTTCTGCACGTGGCAGTGCTGCTGGCCCAACTTCATCAAATGCTTCGAGAGTTTCTTGCAACGTCAATGATGAAGGAAGTCCGACGTATCGCTTGTTCCCCATGAGCGCTTCTTGTGTCTCTGGATTTGGGGTTACGGTTCCTTGCAAAAGTGCGTCATGATTTCCATGAACTGCATACCAAGGAAATTTCAATCCAGTTGATTTAAATGGTTTACGACAAGAATCTAACAATCCAGGAACAACAGGAAATCCATACTTTGCTCGCGCATCATCATCTTCTTTTCCTGCTGGTGTGCCATGTGGATGCCAATACTTAACGTCATAGTGCTCAGCGCCATCATCCATAACGCCTTCGTACTTAGAAAAATCACCAGAATCAGGCGTGATTTCTAAGCCATCAAGTAACGCTAAATACCAATCAACTTCATTTTGTTGGGCGTTATCAGTTGTGTCTCCAGTAATGATTGCCGCATCAATTGGATGTCCTGACAGTGGGCCAGTTGTGACTTTATTGAGTGCTTGAATCATCGATTCAACAACATGTGGTGACAACATCGCATGGGGGCGATAGCAACCAATTGTTCCTACAACATCTCTGATTGGACTATCTGGATCAGCCCATCGGTCTAGAAATTCTGGACGCAACGGAGATTGCGCATCACATACATGTAAATCAGATAAATGATGCATCACAACAAGCGGTGTTGATTCTGATGGAAAATCGGCGCCTAGATGTTTTTGGTTCGAGACCTGCTCGAGTTCTGACCAACCTTTTTGGTTGGGAGATTTTCGAATGAACGCCATTGTGGAATCCTAATACACTAGGCAAATGAATAAGAGAGCAGATAGTTCAGTTTCGCTACATCCACTTATTGCAGATCGCTGGAGTCCACGTGCATACGACGAAAGCGCGACTATGTCGGGTGAAGATCTGACAGCGATTTTTGAGGCTGCGCGATGGGCACCAAGTGCGTTCAACGCACAACCATGGAAATTCATACTTGGATTACGCGGGGATGAGAACTTTAAATTAATCACTTCTGTCTTAGTGCCATTTAATCAAGAGTGGGCATCTCGTGCTTCTGCACTTGTTCTTACTAACGTAATTGGTTTCCGCGAAGATGGAACAGAAAATCAAACGGCAATGTATGACACCGGCCTCGCTGTCTCTTTAATGACTGTTGAAGCAAACCATCGCGGCTATGACGTTCACCAAATGAGTGGTTTCGACCATGCTGCTGCGAAAGCTAAATTCCCACTCGGAGCCGGCATCGAACCTGTCACATGCATTGCTATTGGAAAGCGCACATCACCAGATTCACTCTCTGAAGAGATCAAGGCTCGTGAATTAGCTCCTCGCACTCGCAAAGCTCTGAGTGAAATAGTTAACATCACTTGGTAGCCTTACTTTCATGAGCGAATATCAAGTAATGCGATGGAGAGAAATCCCTTCAATGGTGATGGCTCGAGATGGCGCTGACACAATTAAAGTCATGTTGCCCGCACGTTTTCAAGAAGCAATCGATGAAGCAGCGATGCGCATGGGCGAAATTGATGCAGATGCATACACCGCTGGTTGGAACAGAGATCCATGGACGCCATCGGATGAAGTTCCAGCTGCTCTTGCTGCACGAATTACTGCGGCGCTGGAAGAAGAGTTTTCTGAAAGTAAGTTACAAGCAATTCTTGATGCAATAAATCCTGCCAACTAAGGAGTCACACATGTCAGCTATATATGACGCACTAGCTAGCGGTGTTCTTGCATCTGATGGTGCAATGGGAACAATGCTGCAAGAGCGCGGATTAACTGACGGCGGTGCCCCTGAGTTATGGAATGTGGAAAGACCAGAAGAAATCGAAGCAGTTCTAGAGGCGTATGCAGCAGCTGGAGCAAACTTCATCACCACAAATACATTCGGTGCCACACATGGACGGCTTGAATTACACGGACTTGCAGATCGCGTTATCGAATTAAATCAAGCAGGTGCGGCAATTGCTCGTAAAGTAGCCGACCGCCATCCTGGTTGTTTCGTAATGGGTGACATCGGGCCATCAGGTGAATTAATGGACCCAATGGGAACGCTCACTCCAGAGAGTGCGAAAGAGTTATTCGCTGAACAAATAAAAGGTTTAGTTGCAGGCGGCGTTGATGCAATTCTTATTGAAACAATGAGTGACTTGGCTGAAGTTGAAGCAGCAGTGGAGGCAGCAAAAGAAGTTGCACCAGGAATGCCAATTATTGCAACGATGTCATTTGATACGAATTTGCGAACAATGATGGGGGTTAAACCAGCGATGGCTGTTACTCATCTTGCCTCTATTGGTGTGCGAATCATTGGTGCAAATTGCGGTCGTGGAACAGATGAAATGCGTCAGATTGCGCAAGAGATGGTTAATGCCCGTCCAGAAGGTGTTTTCATAATTACTCAATCCAACTCTGGTTTACCAAAGCTAGTTGGAGACACATTTATCTACGAAGGTACGCCGGATGAAATGGCTAAGTACGCCGCTGAAATGAAAGAGATGGGCGTCAATATTGTTGGCTCCTGCTGTGGTTCAACTCCAGCACATACAAAAGCAATTGCAGCGGCTATTGCTTAGTGTTGTGTCGCCGCAATCTTTTCTGCCCACTCTTTAAATCCGTGAGATAACTGCGGAACAACTTTAATTTCGTTGATTTTTGCACGCTCTCCGCTCTTGGCAGAGAATAAATCGCTAATGCTTACGCTGTGATCTGGTTTAAAAATAACTTCAATCGCATCTCCTGCTTGAGCTGTGCCTTCCTGAATTATGCGAAGGTAGGCACCAGGTCGACCAGCTTGAGTGAAATCTTTGATTAACGTTGCACGTTTCCAAAAACCTGCAAAGACGCGACATGGGATTCGGGGCTGAGAAACTTCAAGAATGACAGAACCAATTTTCCATTGCTCACCGACAAGTGCGGCGTTTACATCGATACCTTCTGTTGTCAGATTTTCGCCAAATCTGCCTGCAGGAATCTCTTCGCCAATCTCTTTTTCCCACCATTGTGCATCTTCACGTGCATATGCATAAATGGCTTGGTCATATCCCCCGTGAACATTGGTATCAATGATTCGATCACCGGCGACGCAATTGTTCTTGAATTCAATATGTCCGGCGACGCTTCGCTTATCAATGCCAGTGCGGCCTTCGCTACCTGTCCATTCACCTTGGTGAACAACTGATGTGATATTTATTGATAAAACGCGTGCGTTCATGAGCCAAGTTTATTCAATTCTTCACCACTGACGCGAAAAACTGTCCACTCATCCATCGCGACAGCGCCGTGGGATTTATAGAATTCAATTGAAGGTGTATTCCAATCCAAAACCCACCATTGGAATCTTCCATACCCGCGTTCCACGCAAATCTTTGCTAAGTGTTTGAGCAGTGCAAGTCCATATCCGCGTCCACGATATTCGGGTTCGACATAAAGATCTTCTAGATAAATTCCATGAATGCCTTGCCAGGTTGAGTAATTAAGGAACCACATAGCCATCCCGATAATTCGGTTATCAACTTCAAGAACATGAGCAAAAACATGTGGCTGAGAACTAAAAAGTGCGGCCTTTAATTGCTCTTCTGTAGCAACAACTTCGTCGGGTGCTTTTTCATAGATTGCTAAATCCTTTATTAAGCGCAAAATATCTGCAACATCGCCTGGCTGTGCTTCACGAATACTCATGGGTGCATCATTTCATAAATGAAGTTAATATAAGCGCCTCATGAAAACAAAGGTTTTGCTCGTTGGAATTGATGGCCTTGTACTGTCCCGAGCCCTTGAGAGTGGAAGAGCAAAGACACTTGCTGGTCTAAAAGACAAATCTTTCTTCACTGAGTGGAAAGTAAGTGTTCCGACTCTGTCGGGACCAAGTTGGTCCACGTTGTTAACGGGTGCAACCTATGAAGAGCACCGCGTTCAAGATAACTCTTTCGTCGGCCACGATTTACTCAATCGACCAGATTTACTGAGCCGTGCTTTTTATCAAGATCAAAGCACAACAACTTTTGCAGCAGCAGGTTGGCCCCCACTAGTAGATCCTGCAGGACATGGCCCCGTGATTCACCAACGCAAAGAACAACAATTGGCATACAAACACTTCGTGGTTGTGCGAGATGGCGAAACATATGGATATCAAGGTATCGATGCAGAAATAACCGATGCGTCGGTGTACTCACTAGAAAATCTTGGCGCTGACGTTAACTTTGTTTACTTCTGTGGAATTGACGAAGCCGGACATGCGTACGGAATTTTAGGTGATGAATACCTCACTGCTATCCAAAGAGTTGACGCTCATCTGACTCGTTTGCACTCTGCAATTACAAAACGTGCTGAGTCTCTTGGGGAAAAATGGCTATTGGTTATGGTCACAGATCACGGCCACCGAGACGAAGGTGGACATGGCGGAGACTCCGAACAAGAACGTGCATCCTTTGTCATCGCACACGGAATTGGACGCGAAAATCCTCAATGGAAATTAGACATAGAGCCGCACCACTTAACAGATTTGTTACTGGCAGAGCGCGCTTAGCGGCGTAAGAATCTACGTATCGCAAACCACAATCTCTTTGGCCATTTCATGGCAAGAGTTACGGGTGAAACTTTCATTACCTTTACGTGCGAAGGCTCACCAGGAGTTCTTACATCACTAAGTGCCGGCGAACTTTCATCTAAAGAGTCCGCAATTCTTTCAATATTAGAAACTAGCGAAATATTTCGCACAAACTCATCTTGGTCAATGCGATCATTTTCTGCAATTAACTCTTCCGCGAGTGTTGCTGCTACTAAACGTAATTCTTCGGCGATGTTCAGTGCTCGTTGGCCAGCGTTTTGAGATTCAATCGACTCAACTTTTGTGGAAATTGCATAGCTTGTAGCTGACAGAGCGTTTCCAATTTGGCGATTAGCAAATTCTGTTACCCCACCGGCAACAGCAGAATCAAAGAGAGTTCGAGCGATTGTGCGAACTTGCACAACTGCGTGCTCCATGGCAACACCACGCAAGTACAGTGCATCTGCTTCATCTGCTTCAGCCAAAGGTGACCAACGAGCGTACTTCTTTGCCTCGAGTGCTTGCGCGCGCACATTTGGAATTTCTTCAATCAAAATACGTGCACGCAATAACCACTTACCTGCATCATCTTGCGAATATCCGCTAGCTACACCTTCTGCCATGTTGCCTAGTAAATCTGCGGATTTCTTTCCAAGCCGAGTGATCTGATCAATGGTTCGACCAGCCGGAGTACTTGCGTGTGAAAAATAGGAGAAAACAATTGCGACTGCTGCGCCGATTAAAGTTGAATACAAACGGTGTTCTGCAGTACTGCTGCTGATTCCAGGCCCTATAACGATCAGTGCCGTTACTGGAACGTTGACTGAAGCAACTTCACCCAAGTGCAAACCACGTGCCACAACAGAACATAAAAGCACTGTTGTTGCTACAGCGATGACTCCAAAGTCGAAGAAGTAAACAGTTGTTAGTGCAATACCTGCACCAATTGCAGTACCAAGAATTTGTCCTAAACCTTCGCGAACGGATTTATACAAAGAGATGCGAATGCTCAAGCTGCAGACAATTGCTGCTACTAATCCCCCGCCATCAAATGCTTGCTCGCCGATTAACCACGCAGCACCCGCTGCAAGGCTTGCAACGACAATTTGTCTGACCCAGATTTTGCGGTTAGTAAAGAGCGCAACAGTGCGAGTAAAGAGGCGCTTCATAGCACCAGTCTATTCTGCGAAGATTTATTACGAGAGAAGTTCAGATAAGAGTTGCTCTACTCGTTTCTTTATGTCATCTCGAATTATGCGCACAGATTCAATTCCTTGTCCTGCAGGGTCATCGAGCACCCAATCTTCATAACGTTTTCCGGGGTAGAACGGACACGCATCCCCACACCCCATGGTGATCACAGCATCTGATTCTTGGACAGCTTCGGGAGTTAAAACCTTTGGAACGTTATTGGAAATATCAATCCCAACTTCTTTCATCGCTTCTACGGCGATTGGATTTATTGAATCTTTTGGCGCTGAACCTGCTGATAAAACTTCAACGCGATCAGCCCCAAGGGTCTTCATAAATCCTGCTGCCATTTGTGAACGTCCGGCATTGTGAACGCAAACAAATAAAACTGTGGGTTTAGGCGAAGACATCTTCTTCCTTCTTCTCTGTAGTTAACATCGCAGCCAATAGAACGCCCAGTACAGCACCAAAACATTGCGCCAAGATGAACATCGGTACTGACTTAATTGAAATTCCAGCAAATGAATCGCTCAAGCTTCGGGCAAATGTAATTGCCGGATTTGCAAATGATGTTGAAGAAGTGAATATGTAAGCCGCACCAATCCATGCAGGGACGATTACAGCAGCCATTGAACCTTTATTTTGATGGCGCAAAAGCAGAATACTTAGAATTAATCCTGCAGTTGCTACAACTTCAGCAAGAAA
>JBEAYI010000132.1:0-5401 GCA_041159375.1 Actinomycetota bacterium | reverse complement strand
ATTAACATCAGTGGCTCAAATGGCAGAACAAACGATTATTACAGCAGCTGTAGAGAGTGATCTTCCAAAAGAGTTACTCACAGAAAAGTATTACGTAACACCTGGTGCGGTCAAGAAAGCGAGAGACTAATGGCAAAACGCGATCTCGCGATAGATTTATATCGCTCCTTTAAAACCGGAGTAATTAAAAAAAGAAAAGTTGTTGAAGTAAGAAATAACATCGCAACCGATCCACAATTACTCGGTGACGTACTAACTAATCTCATCGAAGAACGCGATTGGAAATCTGGTGTTGCAGAAGGAACACTCTTTACGCAATGGGCATCAATTGTTGGAGACGACATCGCACAACACGCGTCACCTGTTTCAATTAATGAAAATGTTTTAACAATTCAAACAACATCAACTGCATGGGCAACACAACTCTCACTTGTACAGAGCGAAGTTTTAAAAACAATTCAAAGCAATCCATTTGGCGCCACAATAGAATCTGTTTCAATCATCGGTCCAAACACACCTTCATGGAAGCGCGGCATCAGGTCTACGCGCGATGCCCGCGGACCACGCGATACCTACAATTAAAGGACTATTTCACGCTCAACCCAGTAGCCACCCTCAACCTGCAGATTTTCGCTCGGCTATACCCACTTCTACGCCTTATTTGCGCTAAACCTATTCAGATTTACCACTAGGATAAGCAGCGTGCACGTGGGGAATTCCCACCCAGCGGCTATCTGAGGAGTTTCATGCCAGGCAAGAGCGGTAATTACGACGCTAGTGCGATCACAGTTCTCGAAGGACTCGAGGCTGTCAGAAAACGCCCAGGTATGTACATCGGATCAACTGGTGAGCGCGGATTACATCACTTGGTTTACGAAGTAGTCGATAACTCAGTTGATGAAGCACTCGCAGGTCACTGCGATGAAATAAATGTAACTCTCATGCCAGATGGCAGTGTTCAAGTAGTCGATAACGGCCGCGGCATCCCAGTAGATATGCACCCTATTGAGAAAAAACCAGCTCTTGAAGTTGTTCTAACAGTTTTACACGCCGGTGGAAAATTTGGTGACAGTGGTTATTCAGTTTCAGGTGGATTACACGGTGTTGGTATCTCAGTTGTTAATGCACTCAGCTCTGATCTCTCTGTTTTTGTACAACGCGATGGTTTTCATTGGACACAAAGTTATAAATTAGGTGTTCCAACAGCGCCAGTTAAAAAAGGTGAAGCATCGCAATCATCTGGAACAACAGTTCAATTCTGGCCATCGGAGGAAATCTTTGAAACTACAGATTTTTCATTTGAAATTTTATCCGCACGTTTTCGCGAAATGGCTTTTCTAAACAAAGGTCTCACAATTTCACTCACCGATGCTCGCGCCGGTCACGTTGATGAAAAAGGCGAGCAGCTACAAGCGCGCTATAAGTACGACGGCGGAATCGCAGACTTTGTAAAACACCTCAACTCAACCCGCGGTGAAACACACAAATCAATTATTTACTTCGAATCAGAAGAGAAGAAGAACCGCATGTCACTAGAAGTGGCGATGCAGTGGAACGCAGGATTCTCAGAATCCGTATACACATTTGCTAACACTATTAATACGCACGAAGGTGGAACCCACGAAGAAGGTTTCCGCACAGCTCTTACATCTATCGTTAACAAGTTCGGCGAAGAACAAGGTTTCATTCGCAAGAAAGAAGATCGCCTCACAGGAGATGATGTTCGCGAAGGTTTGACTGCGATTGTTTCGATTAAATTGGGCGAACCACAATTTGAAGGTCAGACAAAGACAAAACTCGGCAACACCGAAGCAAAATCTTTTACACAAAAAGCTGTTAATGAATCTCTCACTACATGGTTTGAACAAAATCCTGCAGAAGGAAAAGAAATTGTTCGAAAGAGCATTGATGCAGCAGCAGCACGTGTTGCAGCGCGCAAAGCACGCGATTTATCACGTAATCGCAAAGGTTTACTCGAAGGTCGCGGAATGCCAGGAAAGCTTGCAGATTGCCAATGGACCGATCCAGAAAAGTGCGAGCTATACATTGTCGAAGGCGACTCTGCTGGCGGTTCAACAAAAGGTGGCCGCGATTCACGTAACCAAGCAGTACTTCCAATTCGCGGAAAAATTCTTAACGTAGAAAAAGCGCGCATTGACCGTGTTCTGCAAAACAATGAAGTACAAGCGCTAATTACCGCACTTGGCACTGGCGTGGTGCACGATGATTTCGATATTGCAAAACTTCGTTATCACAAAATTATTTTGATGGCAGATGCTGATGTTGACGGACAACACATTCGCACATTGCTACTTACTCTTCTATTTAGATTTATGCGCCCATTAATCGAACAAGGTTTTGTTTATTTAGCACAACCGCCTCTGTACAAACTCAAGTGGGGCGGTAAAGAACCAGTTCAATACGCATTCTCTGATCGCGAACGAGATGGCTTTATCAAACTAGGACTAGAAGCAGGAAAACGCCTTCCAAAAGAAGATGGTATTCAACGCTTTAAAGGTCTTGGTGAAATGCCAGCTAAAGAATTATGGGACACAACAATGGACCCAGAACATCGCGTGCTCATTCAAGTAACACTCGAAGATGCAGCAGCAGCCGATGATCTCTTCTCTGTACTAATGGGTGAAGATGTAGAACAACGCCGTGCATTTATTCAACGAAACGCTAAAGACGTTAGGTTCTTGGATATCTAATGGATGACCTAACTAAAAAACCAGATTTTGATCGCATTGAAAAAGTCGATCTACAAGTTGAGATGGCGCGCTCTTATCTTGACTATGCAATGTCAGTCATTGTTGGTCGCGCACTTCCAGATGTTCGTGATGGATTAAAACCAGTTCACCGTCGTGTTTTGTATGCGATGTATGACGCTGGTTATCGCCCAGATAAGGGTTATTACAAATCTTCACGCATTGTTGGTGACGTCATGGGTAATTACCACCCACATGGTGACACTGCGATTTATGACTCCGTAGTTCGTTTAGCTCAACCATGGTCACTTCGTTATCCACTCGTAGATGGAAACGGAAACTTCGGTTCTCCCGGCAACGATCCAGCAGCTGCAATGCGTTATACAGAAGCGCGTTTAGCTCCACTCGCAATGGAAATGATGCATTGCCATCACGTTTACCAAACTTATTAGTAAATGGTTCTGCAGGTATTGCAGTTGGTATGGCTACAAATATTCCACCGCACAATCTTCGCGAAATTAGCGAAGGTGTTATGTATGCACTGGAAAACCCAGACATGCCATCTGATCAACTACTTAAGCATTTACTCACAGTTGTTAAAGGCCCAGACTTTCCAACAAAGGCTTTAATTGTTGGTCGCACAGGAATTGAAGATGCGTACCGCACAGGTCGTGGATCAATCACGATGCGCGCAGTTGTACAAGTAGAAGAAATCAACAAGCGCACATGTTTGGTTGTTACAGAACTCCCATATCAAGTGAACCCAGATAACTTGGCCTTGAAAATTGCAGAGCTAGTTAAAGATGGAAAAATCAAAGGCATCGCAGATGTGCGCGATGAAGGTAACGAACGTCTCGGTCAACGCCTTGTTATTGTTTTACAAAACTCTGCAATCCCAAAGGTAATCCTTAATAACCTTTATAAGCAGACACAATTACAGGACACATTCGGTGCGAACATGTTGGCACTTGTCGACGGTGTTCCACGCACATTGCGTCTAGATGAATTCATCCGTTATTACATCGAGCACCAAGTAGAAGTAATTGTTCGCCGCACGAAATTCCGCTTGGCAGAGAAAGAAAAACGCGCACATATTTTGCTTGGCTACCTCAAAGCTTTGGATGCACTCGATGCTGTTATTGCTTTAATCCGTGCGAGCACAACACCTGAAGAAGCACGCACTGGCTTGATGAAGTTACTAGATGTCGATGAAATTCAAGCCAATGCAATTCTGGACATGCAACTGCGTCGTATCGCAGCTCTTGAGCGTCAAAAGATCAACGACGAGTACGACGGTCTTATGAAAGACATCATCGAACTCAACGCAATTCTTATAAGCCCTGAAAAGCAGCGCGAAATAATCAAAACAGAGCTCTCTGATTTAGTAGCGAAATACGGCGATGAACGTCGCACGCAAATCGTTGCTAGCGAAGGTGATTTCTCTGCAGAAGATTTAATCCCAGACCAAGATGTAGTTGTCACAATTACTCACGGCGGATATTCAAAGCGCACAGTTGCGGATCTCTATAGATCGCAACGTCGCGGAGGCCGCGGAGTTAAAGGCGCAGCGCTTAAACAAGATGATGTTGTCGACCACTTCTTTGTTGCATCTACTCACGACTGGTTGCTCTTCTTTACAAACCAAGGCCGCGTGTATCGCGCAAAGGTTCATGAATTACCAGATGCTGGTCGCGATGCTCGCGGACAACATGTTGCAAACCTGATGGCATTTAAGCCCGACGAACAAATTGCACAAGTTTTATCCCTTAAAGATTATGCAGCAGCGCCATATTTGGTACTAGCAACAAAGAGTGGACTCGTTAAGAAAACTCCATTGGTTGAATACGACTCACCGCGTACCGGTGGACTTATTGCAATTTCACTTAAAGGTAGCGATGAAGTTGTCAGCGCCTCTCTTGTAAATAAAGGCGATGAATTACTTTTGGTTTCTAAAAAAGGAATGTCACTGCGATTTACCGCAGATGATGATTCGCTACGACCAATGGGTCGTTCAACTAGCGGTGTTATTGGAATGAAATTCCGTGCTGGCGACGAACTACTTGCAATGGCGCGAGTTAATTCACAACTCGAAGGAAACTCATTTGTATTTACTGCAACCGATGGTGGTTACGGAAAGAAAACTCCAATCGAGGAGTATCGTTTACAAGGTCGCGGCGGAATTGGAATTAAAGCGGCGAAGATCGATGAAGATTCACGCGGTTCACTAGTCAGCGCACTTGTGTTGCAAAATGAAGATGAAGTTCTTGCAATCACTTCTGCTGGAACAGTGATGCGAACACCTGCTGCTGAAGTACGCCAAACAGGGCGCGATTCAATGGGTGTACGCCTAGTCAACCTTGATGAGGGCGCACTTCTCCTCTCAGTGACCAAGAACAGCGAGGATGAAATGTGACCAAGAACAGCGAGGATGAAATACCTGTAAAGAGTGTGTAGAGTTCACCCGAGTTTGGGCTCTAAGGAAGTTCGGGGTAACCTTGCGCTTCTGTAATTAGTGGAAACACTTTTTACGGGCCTATAGCTCAGCCTGGTTAGAGCGCTTCCCTGATAAGGAAGAGGTCGATGGTTCAAGTCCATCTAGGCCCACCCCGCTCTAATACGGGGACCTAGCTCAATTGGTAGAGCACCGCCTTTGCAAGGCGGGGGTTAGGGGTTCGATTCCCCTGGTCTCCACA
>JBEAYI010000024.1:0-8147 GCA_041159375.1 Actinomycetota bacterium | reverse complement strand
CCAATGGCAGATGCCAATGCGCCGAGTGAACCTGGCTGATCAGGTAGTGAAATAGATAAACGAAAGAGTGCCATGGCTACAGATTAACCATTAGATGGCGCTTTGCCCAATTTAACGGTGAAGGTTTTAACTCCACTGCCATTTGGTAACTCAACTGTCACAGAAACTGTGGCACCTGGTGCAAATGAGCGAATACGAACGATTGCACTGACTTGATCAGTTACTCGTTGTCCGCCAATTGATTTAACGATTGATCCCACAGGAATTCCTGCGTTTTCGGCAGCTTCACCAGGAGAGAGTCGAAGAATTTTTGCGCCATTTCCTTCGTAAGTGTTATCAAAAAAGACACCAAGAACGGGACGTGTAGATGTATTTGTAGGGGAATTAATAATTTCTTCGATTACGCGCTTTGCCTCTGTGATTGGAATAGCAAAACCAAGTCCGATGCTTCCGCTGGTTCCACCTGATGAAAGCGTTGCGATTGCTGAATTAACTCCAATGATTTGACCTTGCGCATTTACTAGCGCTCCCCCTGAGTTACCGGGATTAATTGCTGCATCAGTTTGAATCGCATTAACGAATGATTCTGCGCCAACGCTTCCGGCAGATACCGGACGATTGAGCGCTGAAATGATTCCGGTTGTGACAGTAGATGTCAGCCCTAGTGGAGAGCCAACTGCCATTACAGATTCACCAACTACTAACTTTGTAGAGTCGCCAAGATTAAGTGCTGCAAGGTTTCCACGATTAATCTGAAGCACAGCAAGGTCATAGGCTTTATCTCGACCAATGATTTTTGCATCAATCTGATCGCCATTAGAAAATTCGACAGTGATTGTTCCGGATAGGGCTGCTGACTCAATCACGTGATTATTTGTAATTATGTATGAAGAGGTTGCGCTGGACTTATAGACCCAGCCAGAGCCAGTCCCGCTTCGTGTGCCTGCCTCAACTGCAATAGAAACTACTGATGGAGTAATCGTTGCAGCTAGGTTTTTAACATCAAAGGCGTTTGTTGTTAGTTCGAGGGCGGATCGTCCCTTTGCGCACTTGCCATCTGCTGATAGATACAGTGCTTTGGTTTTGTTATCCACGCACGCTTTTACACCGCCGGTGTTATTGATTTCTGCAACTGCTATTCCGCCGGCAACGCTTGCACCCAGAACGAAGGCAATAACTACATTGATGCTACTTTTTTTCATTTAAGACTGCACAACCCATCCGCTTTTAATTGAAACGTTAATTTTGGCAAGTGGACCCTTTGCTTCACCTGAAATCACTTTGCCCCCATTAAATGGATCAAATGAGGCACGGTGACATGGACAGACAAGTTTCTTGCCTGCCTTTAAGTACTCGACTGTGCATCCTTGATGCGTGCAAATTGCAGAGTAAGCAAATACTCCGGTCTTTGTGCGAAACAAAAATGCAGGAGAACCATTTGCCGCAACGAATTCTCGATTTGCACCTACTGGAAACTTAGAGACTCTGATTATTTTCTTAGGGGCAGCTGCAACTGCAGATTGCGTACGACCAAAAATCAGTGCACCCGCAGCAATTGCTGTAGAGCGAATAAAGCCTCTGCGATTCATCAGTTAATTCCCAATCGATATGTGTTGCTAAAAGTAGTGAATAAACCTGAGAGATGCCTGAGAAATTCCTGCTCCCTGACTTGGATTCGAACCAAGAACCTGCCGGTTAACAGCCGGCTGCTCTGCCATTGAGCTATCAGGGACTATTCGCTATTCACGAGGAGTAACGAGCGCACACTCTAGCGCACGGCGAAGGGGTGGTCTAAATCGAAGCGGAGTTAAAGCCCGCCAAGGGCGAGATCGTGCAAGGTGCGCCGAGTGCTTTCCAGGGCCACAAGTTGGGCAAAGGCAGCGTTGTATTCGGCTTCATTTTCAACTGGATTGAGTCGTTGCAAACTTGATTTGAGTTCTGCAATTGCGCGCGAGACTGAGACTTCACGCAGTCGCGCAATGATGCTGGCTATGTAATGTTCAGTCACTGCGCCATCTGCGCGAATTGGTTCGACATTTAATTCAGTAAACAAAGACTTCATGTTTTCATTGGTGATTTTATCTATCGTCAGTGCAGAGTTATCTGGCGCCATCTGATCGATTACTGCGCGCAATTCTTGATATGCCGGGTGCGTGAACGCAGTTGATTCGAGGGAATTGAAATCAGTTGATATCGCTGGTGCTTGCAAGCGCGCTTTTAATACTTCACGTTCAAGAATTAATCGTGGCTCTTGTGGATCCGGGCGCCACTCTTGTGGCACAACTTCTGGAGCTGTTGGATCAATACTTACTTGTGGAGTCTTCTTCATCGCAGTTGCAACCGCAGCGGAAACTTGTTCGACCTCAACACCGAGCCAACCAGCCAGTGAACGCGAATACTCTGGACGTAATGACTTATCGCGAATTTGAGCAACAAGTGGCGCTGCAGCGTTGAGTGCGCCGATGCGACCTTCAGGAGTACTTAGATTGTATTTTGCTAACTCTGCGCGAATGGCAAACTCAAAGAGTGGAACACGACGAGCAATCAGATCACGAAGAGCGGCATCGCCTTTGTTTTGTCGCAGATCGCAAGGATCTAGACCATCGGGTTCGACAGCCACAAATGTTTGAGTCACAAACTTTTGATCATCACTAAATGCTCGAAGTGCAGCCTTTTGTCCTGCCGCATCGCCATCGAATGTAAAGATAACTTCTCCGCGGAATGCATCATCATCCATTAACAATCTGCGCAAGATACGAATGTGGTCTGCGCCGAATGCAGTACCGCACGTTGCAACCGCAGTTGTGATTCCAGCTAAGTGAGCAGCCATCACATCTGTATAGCCTTCAACGATTACAGCTTGACGCTTCTTTGCAATCTCTTTCTTTGCAACATCTAAACCGTATAGAACTTGGCTCTTCTTGTAGATCGGGGTCTCAGGAGTGTTGAGATATTTAGGACCCTGATCTTCTTCATCGCTGGCTAACTTGCGACAGCCAAATCCAACAACATCGCCAGTGATATCTTTAATTGGCCACGTTAAACGATTGCGAAAACGATCAATTGGTCCGCGTTGGCCCATCTTGGAAAGTCCAGCAGTTTCTAGCTCATCGATTGTGAATCCTTGTGCGCGCAAATGTTTAGTAAGTGAGTCCCAATCATCGGGTGCGAATCCAACTCCAAATAGTTTGCATGCATCTTTATCAAATCCACGCTTCATCAGAAGGTCGCGACCATGGGCAGCATCGGGTGAAGTGTTGAGTTGTTCTTGGTAATACGTTGCAGCTGCTGCATTTGCTGCAATTAAGCGAGAACGCATTCCAGATGGAACTGATGGACCAGATGAATTTTCGTCATAGCGCAGTGTGTAACCAATGCGATCTGCAAGACGTTCGAGAGTTTCTGTAAAGGTGAGGTGATCCATCTTCATTAGAAATGAGATGACATCGCCACTGGCTTGGCAACCAAAGCAGTGATAAAAACCTTTGCTCGGTGTTACGTGAAATGAAGGAGATTTCTCGTCATGAAATGGACATAAACCTTTTTTCTGTCCGCCACCTGCTGATTTAAGTTGTACATAATCTGCGACAACTTCATCGATCGGAACACGTTCGCGAAGATAGGTAACGTCTTCTTCCTTAATGCGTCCGCTCATATGCGCACTTTAGCGATTTTGAGTCAGGCGAGCATGCAGCGCGTATGCACCCGGGTCAGTCAGAGCGGCAATCTGGTCGATTACTACGCGAAGACGCTGGCCATCATCGGCTGCGCGATTCCAATCATCGATAAAAATTGCATCGAGCGCCTTTGGTGCGCTCTTATACAAAAGATCCACTAACTCAACGACGACAATTTTTTGCTTTGCGTATCGCTCTTGTGATTCGGCCGCGCGAATTAAGTAATGACCGGCAACTGCTTTTAAGAAATCAACCTCAAGTAATTGCTCGCGTGGAATCTCAAGGTTTGCACCGTATCTAGATAGCGGTTCGTCGCCATAAATCGCACGCGTTTTATTCTCTGCAGCCAGCACAAAGCGTCCGATGAGTTGACTCGTTGAATCCTTCAAACGAGCAAGAGAACGGTGGCTACCGTTGTAATTAATTGGCCAGCAAGATAATTCTTGCAAACGAACAAGTGCTTCGGTTGCTTCGTCCCTAGTTGCATTGCTTCCATAATCTTCTGTCATGCTCTCATAAATTGCATCAAAATCATCTTCGAATGTGCGCACGTGAACTTGGTTGGCAACGATGGCATCTTCTAAATCATGAACCGAGTATGAAACATCATCTGACCAATCCATGATTTGCGCTTCGATACAGCGCTTTCCTTCTGGAGCATCTGCGCGCATCCACTTATAAATTTCTACATCGTCGTCGTAGACACCAAATTTGCGTGGATTAATGGCTCGTTGCCATGGATATTTAGTTGCTGCATCTAATGAAGCGCGAGTCAGATTTAAACCAATAGAGCGACCATCTGCATCAACTGTCTTTGCCTCTAGTCGAGTAAGCAATCTAAAACTCTGAGCGTTGCCTTCGAAGCCACCACAACTCTTTGCAATTTCTGCAAGCGCTTCTTCGCCATTGTGACCAAATGGTGGATGACCTAAATCATGTGCAAGGCACGCGGTGTCTAAGAGATCAGGGTCTGCGCCGAGAGATTCACCGAGTTCGCGACCAATCTGTGCGCACTCAAGTGAGTGGGATAAACGAGTACGTTGAAAATCATTTTCCCAAGGAACTGCAACTTGAGTCTTTGCAGCTAAGCGACGAAGTGATGCTGAGTGAATCACGCGTGCACGATCGCGCATAAATTCTGTGCGACCTGCGCGCTTTGCTGGTTCATCTAGAAAGCGTTCGTTGTCACGATCACTGTAGACGCTCATGAAATAACCTTATCGAGAATTTTCTGGCCATCTATATGGTCACTGATATTGATTCCAAGGTGACCCAAGGTGATGTAAGCCAAATACGCTCCGGATTCGCGAATTAAATACTTTTTACTCGAATTGCGCAGCGAATTCGGTCCGAATTGAACAGGCGAACAAGTGGCAACTAATCCGCGATCATTTGCCATCGTCATAGAACGACGGCAGTGGTATGGATCTGTTGCGATGATGACATTCTTTAATTCTCGTTTTTTCATTTCGCGCACATACGCCTTTGTGCTCACTAATGTGTCACGACCATTTTCTAGTGCAACGATATTGCGAGAAGGAACGCCTGCAGAGACAAGCCACGCTTTTCCTGATGCTGCTTCCGTTGTGCGATCACCCGGTGCTTTTGCCCCCACAGTAATAATTAATGGAGCAAGCCCTAGATCATAAATTCTCTTGGCCTCACTTAAACGTGCTTCAAAGACATCTCCTGGGCGACCATCGAATTGGGCGGCTCCCATAACAACAATGACATCTGCTTCACGAGCAAGTGGATAGTGGGCTGAGTAATAAGTTTTTCCAACTGCATATGTTGGGATAGCCAAAATAATTAGAAGAATTAATGTGAAAATGCGACGAATGAATCTAAAGATAAACATCATCCACCCGAAAACGCATCTTCTAGTTCGATGGCAGCCATCTCATCTGGATCTTCCAACCAACGATCTGGCAACGTAACGGGGCGGCCATGACTAGTACGACCACGTGGTTTTTCGCCGACTTCGATTGGATATGGCTGATCATCTAATTGATCTAAAAGCGTGCGGAAGTGTGCAAGAGATTCGATTAAACCAAACTCTCTGCGCAATTCGCGGTGCACTCTAAAGCCTTTGAGATACCACGCCATGTGTTTACGTAAATCGCGACAGCCGCGATCTTCTGATTCGAAGTAATCAACAATAAGTTCGCCGTGCCTAAACATTACTTCTCGCACCTGATGAAGAGTTGGCAGTGTGCGCTCTGTTCCGCCATTAAATGCGCTGACTAAATCTGCAAATAACCACGGACGTCCTAAACATCCACGTCCAACAACAACCCCGGCGCAACCTGTTTGGCGCACCATTTCAATTCCATCAGCACCTGACCAAATATCCCCATTACCTAGTACTGGCACACCAGTTGGCTTTAAGTGTTCAACTAGTCGAGTAATTGCAGACCAATCTGATTTACCTTCATACATTTGTTCTGCAGTGCGAGCATGTAGTGCAACCCATGCAACACCTAAATCTGCTGCTGACTTTGCTGCTTCTAAATATGTGTGGTGATCGCTATCGATTCCGATGCGCATTTTTACTGTGACAGGAATACCAAAAGGTTTTGCAGCTTCAACTGCTGCGCCAACAATTGCACTAAAAAGATTTCGTTTATACGGAAGCGCCGCTCCTCCGCCTTTGCGAGTAACTTTTGGAACAGGGCAACCAAAGTTCATATCAATGTGGTCGGCTAAATTTTCTTTACCGAGCATTGTTACTGCTGCACGCATCGTGTGAGGATCAACGCTATATAACTGAACAGAGCGTGGCCATTCGCCTTTACCTGGTTCGATCATACGTAACGTCTCTGGCCGACGTTCAATTAATGCTCGCGCTGTAACCATTTCAGAGACAAATAATCCAGCACCTTGTTCGCGGCAGAGCATGCGAAATGGTGCGTTAGTAATTCCAGCCATTGGAGCTAATACAACTGGCGGATCAATTACATGATCGCCAGAGGCAAGTGGAAGTGTAAGTGGCTTTAGCAACCGAGTAGACGTGGCGCTAACCATGCTTCAACCTGATCAAGTGCAATGCGCTCTTGTGCCATCGTGTCACGATCACGAATTGTTACTGCATGATCTTCAAGTGTTTCAAAGTCAACAGTGATGCAATATGGAGTTCCGATTTCATCTTGGCGACGATAGCGACGACCGATGGCACCGGCATCATCGAAATCGATGTTCCAGTTCTTTCGCAGTTTCTCTGCAAGGTCGCGTGCTTTAGGTGATAAATCTGCGTTACGTGACAATGGAAGAACTGCGACCTTGATTGGTGCTAAACGGTAATCGAGCTTTAACACTGCACGCTTTTCCATTTCACCTTTGCTATTTGGCGCTTCATCTTCAGTAAATGCATCCATTAAGAATGTAAGAGTTGCGCGATCCACACCAGCTGCAGGTTCGATAACAAATGGTGTCCAGCGTTCATTCTTCTCTTGATCAAAGTATGAAAGATCTTTTCCAGATGCTGCTGAGTGCGCCTTTAAATCAAAGTCAGTGCGGTTTGCAACGCCTTCGAGTTCGCCCCATTCGGTGCCCGCAAATTCGAATTTGTATTCGATATCTGCTGTGCGCTTTGAATAGTGTGACAACTTCTCTTTTGGATGTTCGTAAATACGAAGACGCTCTGGATTAATTCCAAGGTCTACATACCAAGCCATACGTGTATCAATCCAATATTGGTGCCATTCTTCATCAGTTCCTGGCACAACAAAGAACTCCATCTCCATCTGCTCGAACTCACGAGTTCTGAAAATAAAGTTTCCTGGCGTAATTTCATTGCGGAAAGACTTACCGATTTGGCCAATTCCAAATGGTGGTTTCTTGCGTGATGTTGTCATTACTTGATCAAAATTAATGAAGATTCCTTGAGCGGTTTCTGGACGCAAGAATGCAAGTCCAGATTCATCTTCAACTGGTCCCAGATATGTCTTAAGCATTCCGCTAAATTGTTTTGGTTCAGTAAATTGACCTTTGTTTCCGCAAGCAGGGCAGTTCACTTCAGTCAGTGATGTTGCAGCTTTCTTATGCTTTGCTTCGTAGGCCTCAAGTAAATGATCTGCGCGATAGCGCTTGTGACACGAGGTGCACTCTGTCAGTGGATCAGAAAACGTTGCAACGTGTCCGGATGCTTCCCAGACTTCTTTAGCCAAGATTACGCAAGAATCAATACCGACAACATCTTCGCGACCTGTGACCATGGACTTCCACCATTGGCGCTTTACGTTATTTTTTAATTCGACACCGAGTGGGCCGTAATCCCATGATGCACGCAGACCACCATAAATTTCTGATGAGGGATAAACAAATCCGCGTCGCTTTGCAAGACTGACGATATTTTCTAAACGATCCGTTGCCATTTCAATTTCTCCATCCGGCTGGCTGTCGGCGGCTAAAGCAACATGTGTTGCGATCCGTAGCTAAATTTTACTCTGAATACGGTAATTCATATGCACC
>JBEAYI010000002.1:0-27548 GCA_041159375.1 Actinomycetota bacterium | reverse complement strand
GATCCGGAGAGTCCATATTCGCTGTCATTTGCCATAGCAATAGCTTCTGCTTCATCTTCAAATGTCATAACTGAAACAACTGGCCCGAAGATTTCTTCTCTCCATGAACGTGATTGCGTATTTTTTGGCAACAGAACTGTAGGTGGCATCCAATAGCCAGGTCCGCTAGGAGCAGAACCCTTAAATGCAACAGGTTCATCCAAGAAAGATTCAACAACGTCGAATTGCTTCTTTGAAATAAGTGGTCCCATATCAGCTGTTGCAAGGTTTGGATCTTCCACGCGGAATTTCTTCACCGCAACTTCGAAGTGCTCCATGAAAGTGTCGAAGGCAGATTTTTGAACAAGGATACGTGAACGTGCGCAGCAATCTTGTCCAGCGTTATCAAATACTGCACCAGGTGCACCGGCCGCAGCCTTTGCTACATCGGCATCGGCAAAGATGATGTTTGAAGATTTGCCACCAAGTTCGAGAGTTACTCGCTTCACTTGGTCGGCGCATCCAACCATGATTTGTTTTCCAACCGTGGTCGAACCAGTGAAGACAACTTTTCTTACCAGGGGATGAGTTACAAAACGATTTCCGACGATGCTGCCTTTTCCAGGAAGAACATTGAATACGCCTTCAGGAATTCCAGCCTTAAGTGCTAGTTCGCCTAAACGAATTGCTGTCAGTGGAGTGTATTCAGCTGGCTTTAATACAACTGTGTTTCCTGCAGCAAGTGCTGGTGCGAATCCCCAACCAGCAATAGGCATTGGAAAGTTCCAGGGAACAATTACGCCGACAACACCAAGTGGTTCCTTGAATGTGACATCTATTCCACCAGGAACTGGAATTTGGCGACCGAATAAACGCTCAGGAGCAGCCGCGTAATACATCAGAGTATTTGCAACATTGTCAGCTTCCCACAACGCATTTCCGCGAGTGTGACCAGAGTTTGTAATTTCTAACTGAGCTAACTCTTCACGATGATCGGTGACAATTTGTGAGAACGCGCGGAGCAAACGTGCACGCTCTCCGGGCGCAACATTTTTCCAACTCTCGAAAGCTTTTGCAGCCTTTGCAATGACAGCATCAGTTTCTTCTAAACCTAAAAGGTTTACAGTTTCTACGATGCTTTCATTTGCCGGGTTTATTACGTCATACGTAGATGGCACTTATTAGAACCTTTCGAAGTTTCGGAATAATTCCCAGTCGGTTACTGCTTTGCCGTAAGCGGCGATTTCAACACGAGCCATATTTGCATAGTGAGCTTGTACTTCTTCGCCGAAAGTTTCCTTAACCCATGCGCTCTTTTCCCAAAGATCTAGAGCTTCGTTCATTGTCGAAGGAACACGTGGTGAATCTGAAACGTAGGCGTTGCCAGTAAATGCTGGTTCTACCTTCATCTTCTTTGTAATTCCATCAAGGCCTGCAGCGATAATTCCTGCAACTGCCAAATAAGGGTTCACATCGCCACCAGGAATACGGTTTTCAAGACGTAAACCTGCTCCGCGACCTACAAGGCGGAACGCACATGTGCGGTTATCTCGTCCCCAACGAATAGCAGTTGGAGCAAAAGATCCTGGCACGTAACGCTTGTATGAATTGATATTTGGTGCGAACAAAAGTGAAAGCTCACGCATGTGGGCGAGTTGGCCAGCGATGAATTGGCGACCAAGTTCTGACATGCCGTGCTCTTTATCAGATTCATCAGCCATGACTAATTCACCGTTTAGACCACGGAAAGATAAGTGAATATGTGAAGAGTTTCCTTCACGCTCATTTGGCTTTGCCATAAATGTCAGCGCGTAACCAGCTTCTGCTGCGATCTCTTTGGCACCATTCTTGTAAATAACGTGTTGATCGCAATTTGAAAGAGCATCTGAATACTTAAATGCAATTTCATGCTGGCCAAGGTTGCACTCGCCTTTGACTGATTCAACAGTCATTCCGGCTGCAGACATGCCAAGACGAATCTCGCGTAGTAATGGTTCGATACGAGATCCACCCAGAATTGAATAATCAACGTTGTATTGATTTACAGGTGTGAGATCGCGATATGCCTTGTTCCACGCTTCTTCGTAGGAATCCTTGTACACAACGAATTCGAGTTCGGTACCGCACATTGCCTGCATGCCAGCCTTTTCTAGATTAGCAATTTGCTTGCGAAGAATCTGGCGAGGCGATGCAACAACAGGGGAGTGATCGAGCCACTGCACATCTGCGAGCACAAGTGCTGCACCTTCTTGCCATGGGATAAGTCGGAGAGTGTTGAAATCTGGTGCGAGTTCAAAGTCGCTATACCCACGTTCCCAGGATGACATTTCGTAACCCTGAACCGTGTTCATGTCCACATCGACTGCAAGAAGGTAGTTACATCCTTCTGTGCCGTGTTTTAGAACTTCATTGAGAAAGTGATCTCCATGAATTCTTTTTCCAGTTAGTCGACCTTGCATGTCCGTCATAGCTACAACAACGGTGTCGATAGCACCTGATTGGATTGCAGCTGTTAACTCTTCAATTGATAGTGAACTCATAGCGGTGAGTATTCCACTTAAAGGGCAAAAAAAGAACTCCCCCTCATCAGTGCGATGAGGGGGAGTTCTTTTATTTTTAGATTAGATAGTGCTCTTAGGTCCTGTGAACCACTTCTTGACTGATAGGTGCCACCAGATCCATAGAAGTAGCATCGATCCACCAACTAGCACAGGTGCGTAGTTGACGAACTTGATGTCGAATGAATCACTGGTTGGCCAACCCATTGGAGTCGTTGGCATGATGAAGTAGATACAGATGATCACAATTTCTGCAATCGCAATTGGAGCCATCCACTTGTACTTACTTCCAAGGCAAACCGATAACAGTAATTGAAGTTACTGCATAGAACGCAGTAGGTACAACGATTGGTGCATCAGCTGAACCAATGTTTACTTCAACAAGTGCTGGCAAAGTAATTGTGAGAGCAACAGCAGCACATGCAAGAACAGCGTTCTTTGGAACCTTGTTCTTATCTACCTTCGACCACAACTTAGATCCAGGAACCGCTCCGTCACGACTAAATGCGAACATCATTCGAGAAGCACTTGTAAGTGCTGATGTAGCGCAGAACATTTGACCGAAGCTTGCGATGAGTAGAACTACGCCTGCCCACTTAGCACTGAGTGCTTGAGCAAAGATAACGGCGACGCCGCCACCGCCTGCAGTAACTGCTTCTGCATCTTGAACTGCATAAAGGAATGCAAGTAGCAAGATCCATCCACCGATAGCTGAGTAGAAAATTGCCTGCCACAAACCACGAGCTGCTGAGTGTTCAGCACCCTTTGTCTCTTCTGACATGTGTGCACATGCATCAAAACCTGTGATTGTGTACTGAGTTAGCAAGAAGCCAAGTGGAAGCACGTAGAACCAAAATGTGGTTCCACTTGTTTCCCCGCCAGCTAATCCAGCAGAGTTATTGACTCGCATTGAGAACATGTCATAAACAGACATGTGATTCTCAGGAAGAATAACTAGTACGCCTACGATAAATGCAGCACCGAATACGTGCCACCACACTGAGATGTTATTCAATGTGGCCATCAAGTGACCGCTTCCGATATTGAGAGCGGCAATAATTACTAGCAACACGATAAACATAATAAAGACACGTTGCAATGAGTATCCCTCTGCCCACGATGGACTCAATGATGAGAAGGAGAGATCAAAAAACGTGGCGCAACCGTAAGCAACTGATGCAACGCAACCAAATAGACCGAGCAGATTTAGCCAGCCTGTGTAAAAACCAACTTTGGCTCCACCCATTTTGGATGCCCACCAGTAAATTCCACCTGATGTTGGCATCGCAGAAACGAGTTCTGACATACAAAAACCAATAATCAGAATGAATAGGGAAATAATTGGCCAACCAAGTGAAATTGCAATTGGTCCACCGTTATTCCAGGCTTGACCAAATGTTGTGAAGCAACCGGCCAAGATTGAAATGATTGAGAAAGAAATTGCGAAGTTTGAGAATCCGCTCCATGAACGATCAAGCTCTTGCTTGTAACCAAGTTCAGCTAAGCGTTTTTCATCATTTTGTAAGTTTGACAACTCTTACGCCTCCTAAAGCCTCTTCATATTTAAACCAGGCGGCTTAAATAAGGTGGTGCTGGTTCGGTGTGGGGTACCGAGGTACTCTTTCTACCTCATAGTGTGACCTGAGCGACAGGGGTTTGACGATAAATGTGCCGACTTTTGGGTTACGTGTCGCAGGAGAAGCAGAGCTTTAATCAAGCCGTCGGGTCCGATTTCGCCGAGTTTGTAACCCTTTCCTCCGTCCATTGCGATGGTTGGGGTGTTGCGACTATCGATCATGATCAAAGCGTTGCGCACGTTAGTCGCGCACCTGAGGCTGCCAGCAAGAGCGAAGAATTTTCAAAGACTATTGCCGCATCAATTTCAGATGGAGCCTTACTGCACCTTCGTTGGGCAACTGCGGGATTACCCGTGAGCGAAAATAACACTCACCCATTTGCCTACAAAGATATTTCATTTATAATGGAGCGACGTATCCACCTGTTGCACTCGAGTCAGTTATATCTCCTGAATTGATTCCACTTATTCAAGGTGACACAGATAGCGAACGATATTTCTATTTTGTTATTTCAAAGATCAAAGAGCTTGGATTTGTAGAAGGATGCAAGGCCGCAGCGAATTACATTAGAAGCAATGTTGATTATTCGAGCATTAACGCAATGATCATGAATGAAAAACAATGGGTCGTTGTTTGCGAGCACCATCCAGATCGTGCACCTGATTGGGCGCCAGCAGATTATTACGAGTTGAAGTACAAGGCCGATTCACACGGAGTGCTAGTCGCCTCGACAGGATGGAATCAGCCAGGATGGACCACACTTCCAAATCACCACATGCTGGTCATAGACCGTTCCACCTTCGCCGTACAGGTCGTACCTCTCTAATAACTAGCATTAGGATTAGCGTATGGAGCGCACATATTCCGTAGAAACCTACGGATGTCAGATGAATGTTCACGACTCCGAACGTATTGCAGGTTTGTTAGATGATGCGGGTTACGTACCAGTTGCAGATGGCGAACAAGCCGACATAGTTGTTTTTAACACATGCGCTGTTCGAGAGAATGCCGACAACAAACTTTATGGAAATTTGAGCTTCTTAGCCCCAATTAAAAAATTAAATCCCGGTATGCAAATTGCAGTTGGCGGGTGTCTGGCACAAAAAGATCAATCAATAATCTTAAAGAAAGCACCATATGTTGATGTTGTCTTTGGAACTCATAATGTCGGTTCACTTCCTGCCTTACTAGAACGCGCAAGAATTGAAGAAGAATCTCAAATTGAAATTAAGGAAGCACTAGAACACTTTCCATCGACACTGCCCGCTCGCCGTTTATCAGCCTTTTCAGCGTGGGTTTCGGTCTCAGTTGGCTGCAACAACACCTGCACTTTTTGCATAGTTCCAACGCTTCGTGGAATCGAAAAGGACCGAAGCGAAGAAGACGTCTTGCGTGAGATTCGCGCTCTAGTGGCGCAAGGCGTTATCGAGATTACTCTGCTTGGACAAAACGTTAATGCCTATGGAGTCGATTTTGGCGACAGACAAGCATTTGCAAAGTTACTCCGCAAATGTGGAGATATTGATGGTCTCGAGCGAGTCCGATTCATGTCTCCGCACCCACGTGATTTCACAGATGATGTCATCGAAGCAATGGCAGAAACCCACAACGTTATGCCTCATCTTCATATGCCATTGCAATCTGGTTCGGATCGAATATTGCAGAGCATGCGCCGTTCATACAGAAGTGATCGCTATTTAAAGATTCTTGAAAATGTTCGCAGCGCTATTCCACATGCATCAATTACGACAGACATCATCGTTGGTTTTCCTGGCGAAAGTGAAGAAGATTTCCAAGCGACATTAGATTTGTGTACAGAAGCACAGTTTGCTGCCGCATACACATATCAATATTCAATTCGTCCGGGAACTCCCGCGGCCACGATGCCTGATCAAATTTCAGCTGCCGTGGTTGGCGAGAGATACACGCGATTACACGAACACCAACAACTAATTTCTTTAGGTGTAAATCAGAGAGCCATTGGAAAAAAGATGCGCGTCTTAGTTGGAGAGTATGAAGGCCGACGTGACGCTCGAGAGTCTCGACTTACTGGAAAGAGTGAAGATTTCCGGTTGGTGCACTTCGCGGATTCGAGTAATGCTCGTGCTGGGGACTTCGTGGATGTTCGCATTACTGATGCTTCTGCACATTATTTGATTGGAGAAGAGCTACAAACAATTGCAACTCGCGGGGGAGATGCACACGAATTACGAACAGTTGAGAAGAAATCTTCTGGAGTTTCACTCGGAATCCCAACAGTGCGGGCATGAAACTCGTAGTTATTGCTGGCGCCACCGCCACAGGAAAAAGTGCTTTAAGTGTTGCTCTTGCGGAAGCAATCGATGCTGAAATAATCAATGCTGATTCAATGCAGGTGTACCGGGGAATGGACATTGGTACCGCAAAGATAACTCTCGAGGAACGTCACGGCATCACCCATCACATGCTCGATGTATTAGATGTTAATCAGGATTCAACAGTGGCTTGGTATCAAAGTGCTGCGCGAGAAGCGATTGATGAAATACATTCACGCGGGAAAAGCGTTGTTATGGTGGGCGGTACTGGTTTATATATAAAAGCGGCAATAGATGAATTAAATTTTCCAGATACAGATCCAATGGTGAGGCACACATTAAATAAGGAAGCCGAAGAACTCGGAATAGATGAGATGTTCGCGAGACTAGAAAAATTAGATCCAGCAGCAGCTCTAGCTATAGATCGAGCAAACTTGCGAAGAATTATTCGCGCCCTCGAAGTTATTGAGATAACTGGTAAACCATTTACTGCCAATTTACCCAGAGAAGAGAGTGTTCGATATCCGCAAGCCAGACAATTTGGGTTAGTTATGGATAGAGAATTGCTCTCTGAAAGAATTGATGAACGCGTTAACACAATGTTTGATCAAGGCTTGGTTGCAGAAGTTCAGCAACTAATGAATGCAGGATTACTAGAAGGTCGTACAGCTCAAAGGGCTTTGGGGTATGCGCAAGTTGTTTCTTATCTGCAAGGCGAGATCTCTTTGGATGCAGCAATTGAAGAAACTAAACGAGCGACGCGCCAATATGCCAGACGACAGGAAACCTGGTTCTCACGAGATGCTCGAATTAAGTGGATTTCACCTAGGCAGCCGCGTCTAGAAAGTATTTTGGAATCCCTGTAGCGATAAAGAACTACTAAACTAACTCTTATATGAATACTACAAAGTCGATTCCAGCAACGTATGGGCACGGCACTCATAATGACTTTGTAATTATTTTTGATCCAGATGATCAGCAATCCGTGACAACTGCTCAAACGCAAGCAATCTGCAACAGACAAACTGGTATTGGCGCTGATGGACTCATTCGCATCCTTAAACGCGAGGGTAAATGGTTCATGGATTACAGAAATTCAGATGGCTCTCTTGCTGAAATGTGCGGCAACGGTATTCGAGTTATGGCTAAGTACTTAGTCGTTCATGGCCACCAAGGCGAAGGCATATTTGCAATAAACACTCGAGATGGAATCAAACACCTGCGCGTTCCAGCTGAAGGTGACATCTCCGTCAATATGGGCAAAGTTCAAGACGAGTCTGAAGAGATTACCGCGTCACAAAATGGTCATATTTGGAATGGTTTTAACATCAGCATAGGAAATCCGCATGCAGTTGTTTTTGTTGAAGATTTAAATTTAGTTGGCGAACTAACGGATGCCCCAATCGTTCGCCCAAAAGAGAGTTACCCCGAAGGCGTCAATGTTGAATTCGTAGAATTCATTAGCGATTCAGAGTTGAAGATGCGAGTTTTTGAACGAGGAAGTGGCGAAACTCAATCATGCGGAACAGGAACATGTGCTGTCGCATTGGCTGCAACGCTAAAGAAAAACAAAAGTTTGCCTGCTAAGTGGGTTATTTATCCACCAGGAGGACGCCTTGAAGTAGATATTGATGGACACTCAAATGCGACCCTCATCGGTCCTGCGGAATTAGTTAGAGAAGTAGATTTGGCTAAGTTTTTTTAAATGAGTAAAGAACCGCCAATTGATAGAAGCGAAGACTCTTTTGAAGCACTCCTGCGTGAGAGCGCGCGCATAACAGCTGATTACGATGCAGATGAGCAAGATTTAGAGACCTCTTCACAATTCGAGATTTCAGATCGTGCTGCTCTTCGACGAGTTAAAGGTTTTTCTACCCAGCTACAAGATATTTCAGATGCTGAGTATCGCGAACTTCAATTAGAAAGAGTTATTTTAATTGGAGTGTGGACTGAGGGCACAGCAGAGATGGCTGAAAATTCCCTCGATGAATTAAAAGCTTTGGCAGAAACTGCTGGATCCGAAGTTCTAGATGGATTCATTCAGCGGCGCGATAAGCCAGATCCTGCTACTTATATCGGCTCGGGAAAAGTGGAAGAACTTCGAAACGTGGTCGCATCCAGTGGCGCAGACACAGTCATTTGCGACGGAGAGCTTTCACCATCGCAGTTACAACAACTTGAAGCAAAACTTAAGGTCAAAGTTGTTGATCGCACCGCACTGATTCTCGATATTTTTGCACAGCATGCAAAGAGCAAAGAAGGAAAAGCTCAGGTTGAATTAGCTCAGATTTCATATTTGCTGCCACGTTTGCGTGGATGGGGTGAATCTCTCTCTCGCCAAGTTGGTGGTCGTGCAGCTGGCGGTGCTGGTATTGGTGGTCGCGGTCCAGGTGAAACGAAGATTGAAACAGATCGCAGACGTATCCGTGACAAGATGGCAAAACTTCGCAGAGAGATAGCCGAGATGAAAATATCTCGCGACACAAAACGTCAAGAACGTAGACGAAACAACATCGCATCTGTTGCAATCGCTGGTTACACAAATGCGGGAAAATCTTCACTTCTCAATAAGTTAACTGGTGCAGGTGTTTTGGTTCAAAATGCACTCTTTGCAACACTTGATCCAACAGTACGTAAAACTCACACCGCAGATGGTCGTATTTATACACTGACCGACACTGTTGGTTTTGTTCGCCACCTGCCCCATCAATTAGTGGATGCATTTAAGTCAACGCTTGAAGAAGTATCTGATGCCGATGTAATCGTTCACGTAGTAGATGGCTCACATGCTGATCCATTCGAACAGATTCGTGCGGTACGGACGGTTTTTAACGAAATTGGCGCGCAAGAAGTTCCTGAGATTATTGCTATTAACAAGGCAGATGTTGCAGATCAAGAAGTGCTCATGGAAATTTTGCGCAAAGAACCGAATAGCTATGCAATTTCAGTAAAGACGGGTTTCGGCATTGATGCGCTTATTCACGCAATTGAAAAAACATTACCGAGACCAAAAATTGAAATCGATGTTGTTATTCCATATAACCGAGGTGATCTCATTAGTTCCATTCACGAAAGTGGAGAAATTTTGAGCGAAGAGTATGTTGCCGAAGGAACTGCCATCCATGCACGAGTTGACGGGGGATTAGCCCGTCAGATTCAAAGGATGCAGGAATAAATTCCTTTCTTGGCGTGTTGTAACAGGCAGTAACCCCTGAAATAGGCGATTATGCGCCCGTTCAGTAAATAACCGACGAGTTTAGTGAAGGTAGGTGAGAGCAGTGGCAACGGATTACGACACCCCCAGAAAGACCGATGAAGAACTCCATGAAGAGTCGTTAGAAGAGTTAAAAGCGAAGCGAGTAGATGCTCAATCCGGCCAGATCGATGTGGATGAAGCAGAAGCTGCTGAAAACCTAGAACTCCCTGGTGCAGATTTATCTGGTGAAGAACTTGCAGTGCGCGTTGTTCCAAAGCAAGTAGATGAGTTCACATGCTCACGTTGTTTCTTGGTACATCACATCACTCAGCTTTCAAAGGGTGAAGGCGCAAAAGCAGTATGTAAAGAGTGCGCTTAACCAATCGCTTTTGCTAATTCATCTCCACGTTTGGATGAAATTAGCCAATATGGCGTGGCGTCTCTCGAGTCTTTTACTCTTACTAAAACTCCGCGCGGGCTCCAAAATCTAATTGCTAAGAAGGCCGATGGATCAGCATCTCGACCGCGGGCATAACGCATTTCCTGTATGTCTAGGACTTTTACTTCACCAAGATACTTATGCTCTATGTGAGCTGTGTTGATTCGCACTTCATTCTCATCAATCTCAATAACCATGCGCGAACGCACTGCTATATAAATCAATACACATGTAAGAAATATCTGACACCAAAGCGCTGGTGTATTTCCAATGGCTGCCCAAAGCGAGATGCTAATTGAGGAGAATAGGAAGTAGATAAAGGCCAAAAGCCAGATGGGAGGGGCAATAACTTCGCGAAATCGCACGGGAGTCACGCTACCTCATTAAGTATTAACTCGCTTCGGCAGTAAACTAAATGCATGAGTCGAGTTGCAAGTACAACGCCACCGGAAGGATCAATAATCCCTCCACGCCATCCCGAGGCTCCCGCAACTGGTTCAAGAATTCCATCCCACTTTGCGCATTGTTTTGGGTGTGGAGAAAAACACCCGACAGGCCTACATCTAGTTGCTCACGTTGGTAACGAAATGAATATCACTGCTGAATTTGTTGTTTCAGAAAATCATCAAGGTGCACCAGGTCTTGCACATGGTGGACTGCTCTCATTGGCATTTGATGAAGCGCTCGGAAAATTGATGTGGCTATTGCGCGCACCAGCAGTAACTGCGCGTCTTGAAACTGATTTCCTAAAGCCAGTACCAATGGGATCAAAGCTATTTATTTCTGCCGAAATAACTGGTCAGGTAAGCCGAAAAGTTTATTGCTCAGCTGTTGGACGTTTGAATTCACCCGATGGAGAAATTGCCGTTCGTGCCGCTGCTCTCTTTGTGATTGTTCCGATGAGCCACTTCTTGCAAAATGCACCTGCAGAGTATTTAGAAGCTATAGCCAAAACTCCTGAGGTTTTGGCATTTGTCGATCCGAATTTTAATATCAACCCATGAGCGTACAAGTTCTAATTAAACGCCTTGATCCAGGTGTTCCTTTGCCAAGTTATGCCAAGGGCGGAGACGCCGGTGCGGACATAGTTACCGCAATTGATATCACCTTGGCACCAGGTGAACGTTCTTTAGTTCCAACTGGAATATCTATTGCCCTTCCCGATGGATATGTCGCGTTAGTACATCCACGTTCTGGTCTAGCAATTAAGCATGGCGTCACCATGGTTAATTCACCAGGAACAGTTGATGCTGGTTACAGAGGCGAACTTAAGCTAATTCTCATAAATCACGATCCAAAAGAATCAGTTTCATTTAAGCGCGGTGATCGAGTGGCACAACTAGTTATTCAACAAGTAGAACGTGCACTGTTCGTAGAAGTTCAAGAGCTTCCTGGTTCAGGACGCGGAACAGATGGATTCGGATCGACGGGACGTACATGAGTCAAGAAAATGAAGATCGTGCCAAGGTTGTAAACGCACTAGGCGGTAAAAAAGGCTTAATTGACTCTGGTTTACCCTCAATTCTTTTTTTAATTGTTTTTAACGTGGCAGATGATTTACAAATTGCGCTCTATGCTGCCGTTGCTACATCAGCTCTTTTAACAATTATTCGCTTGGCAAAGAAAGACACTATTCAACATGTGATTTCTGGCTTTATTGGCGTTGCTTTTTGCGCCTACCTTGCCAATCGAACCGGAAATGCAAATGACTTTTTCTTACCTAAGTTTTTAACCAATTTGGTGTACGGAACGATCTACTTAATTGCTAACGTCGTTGGTTGGCCAATTCTCGGATTGGTACTCGGTCCAATTCTTGGTGAAAACCTCACGTGGCGTAAACATCCAGAACGCAAGAAGGCATATATCCGTGCAGGTTGGTTATGGGTGGCAATGTTTTATATTCGCTTGCTAGTGCAGGTACCGATTTATTTAAGTGGACCAGAGAATCTAAATTTATTGGGAAGCGTAAATCTGGCTATGGGTTATCCACTCTTTGCAGCAGCAGCATGGGGATCGTGGTTGATACTAAAGAAGGTTCCGAGCGTTAAAGCAGAGGATTAACTCTGAATAAAACAGGCTTTAATTTGCGCTTCAGCTGTAGCGGATGCAACAAAGAGTAATTCATCTCCCGCAGCGAAAACATCGTGTGCTGAGCAAGCAATAACTTGTCCATCACGAACAATTGCCGCAAGGGATGCGTTATCTGGCAATTGAATTTCTTCTACTGTTTTGCCAATGCACGAAGAGTTGTCAGGAAGCGTAAGTTCAACAAGGTTTGCTTGACCTTTTCTAAATGAGAAAAGGCGTACAACATCGCCGACACTCACTGCTTCTTCAACGAGCGCTGAGATAATTCGTGGAGTAGACACAGCAACATCAACGCCCCATGAGCTATCAAAGAGCCATTCATTCTTTGGATGATTAATTCGTGCGACCACACGTGGAATTCCGTATTCAGTCTTTCCAAGAAGTGATGCCACGAGATTAACTTTGTCATCTCCTGTAGCAGCGACTAAAACCTGACAATTATTTAGCTTGGCATTATCGAGGGAAGTAATTTCGCAGGCATCGGCCATGAGCCATTCAGCATCAGGAACGCTCTGCATTTTCATCGCTTTTGGATCTTTATCGATGAGCAAAACTTGATGACCATTATCTAGAAGTTCGCGTGCTATCGCGCGACCAACATTTCCTGCCCCAGCAATAGCAATTCTCATGAGGCGGTCTCCGGAGCGTGGGAGAAGGATTTTTCTACATTCGCTAAATCTTCATCGCGCACCATCATGTGGAGTAGATCGCCTTCTTGAAAAACTGTGTGTTCATCTGGAATCAAACCTGCGCCGAGTCGAGTGATAAATGCAACGCGCGCTCCAGTGATGTTTTCAATTGTTGATACAGGGATTCCGAACCAATTTGATACAGGATGAAATTCACAGAGTTGAATCGCACCACTTGCATCGCGCCATTCAGATTTAGAACCTTCAGGAAGTATTCGGCGCAGAATCTGGTCCGTAGTCCATAAAACTGTTGCGACGGTAGGAATACCTAGACGCTGATAAATCTCTGCACGGCCTGGGTCATAAATTCGAGCTACAACATTTGCAACTTTGTATGTTTCTCTTGCCACGCGTGCAGCCAAAATATTTGAATTATCACCATTGCTTACTGCTGCAAATGCATCAGCTTTCTCAATACCAGCTTCTAAGAGTGTGTCTCGATCAAAGCCCATTCCAGTAACAGTGTGACCTTTGAAGTTTGGACCTAGTCGGCGAAAGGATTCACGAGCTTGATCAATAACAGAAACTGAGTGACCAGCGGATTCCAACTCAATAGCGAGGGAAGATCCAACTCGACCGCAACCCATAATCACTACGTGCACGTAGTACAACTTACACCCTTACTCTTAGATACATGGAATCAAAGGCACAAATAGGGCTGCAAGTGGGTCAACGTCTAACGGTGGACATCGAAAAAATTGCCCACGGGGGACACTTCATTGCGCGCCACGAAAGCGAAAATGGCAAGAAGGCCGTGATATTTGTTCGCCATGCGATTCCCGGAGAGAAAGTAGAGATTGAAATTACTAGCACAAGCTCAAATTTTATTCGTGCAGATGTAATTAACGTTATTTCACCGAGTCCAGATCGAGTGCAAGCACCGTGTGCGTACTCCCATCGTGATGGATGTGGTGGATGCGATTTTCAGCATATTTCTATTGCGCGCCAACGAGCACTTAAATCAGAAGTCATCAAAGAACAATTCGAAAGAATTGCAAAGATGGACATCTCTGTCGAAGTTGAAGAAGTTGGTGAACCATTGCACTGGCGAACTCGCGTCACTGCGACGACTGATAGCAACGGAGCCCTAGGTTTTTACTCATCACGTAGCCATCGTGTGATACCAGTTAAAGATTGCCTTATCGCACTTCCAGAAATAGGAATTGCAGCGATGTCCACGCAAAAGCTATCACCTGATGTTCGTATTGAAATTGCTTACTCATCAGAGGGCGAGCGAATGGTTGCAGAAGCGCCAAAGAGTGGGGATGGAAAGTTTCGACAAAATACTGGCCCAGCAGTTCTTCATGAAAGAGTTGGCGAAGAATTACTTCAAGTAAGTCAGAGATCATTTTGGCAAGGACACAAACGAGCCCCAGAAGTATTAACTGAGGTTGTTCGCAATTTTGCACAGTTACAAGAGGGCGAAGTTGTGTTGGATCTGTATGGCGGGGTTGGCCTATTTACATCGGCATGTTTGAAGGATGTGGGTACAAGCGGTTCTATTCACTTAATTGAAGGCAGTAAAGATGCAACAGCAGATGCGAAAAACAACTTTGCTTCAGAATCAAATGTAGAAATCTCAACTGGTGATGTTGCAAAAATCATTACTCGAATTAACCGCACTGACGTTGTGATATTAGATCCACCGCGTGAAGGAGCAGGAAAAGAGGTTGTGCAGGAAATCACGCGTTTAACTCCGCGTTCCATTGTTTATGTCGCATGCGATCCTGCAGCCCTCGCTAGAGATACCGCTTATCTGAAGGAAAACGGCTATAACCTAGAAAAGATTCGCGCCTTTGATTTGTTTCCCATGACTCACCACATTGAATCTATTGCGCTCTTCAGCTCAAGTAAGGTATCTTGACGTCAAGATACTTTTAGCTGGGAGCGACGATGAGCACCAACTCTTTTGATTCCAAGAGCACCTTAAGTGTTTCTGGAAAAACCTATGAAATTTTTGATATTTCAAAAATCGAAGGTGCGAACTCCCTTCCATTTAGTTTAAAAATTCTTTTAGAAAACTTATTGCGAACCGAAGATGGTGCAAACATAACTTCGGCGCATATCAAAGCATTGGCACAATGGGACCCAGCCACAGAGCCAGATACTGAAATTCAATTCACTCCTGCACGAGTTGTAATGCAGGATTTCACCGGAGTTCCTTGCATCGTAGATCTTGCAACGATGCGTGAGGCAATTGTGGCTCTCGGGGGCGATCCAGCAAAAGTTAACCCGTTAGCACCTGCAGAATTAGTTATTGACCACTCTGTCATCGCAGATGTTTTTGGCACAAAGGATTCCTTCGAGAAGAACACAGATATTGAATATGAACGAAATCGTGAACGTTACAGATTCTTGCGCTGGGGACAAGGTGCCTTCGATGAATTCAAAGTTGTTCCACCCGGAACAGGAATAGTTCACCAAGTAAATATTGAATACCTAGCTCGAGTAGTAATGACACGTAATGTAAATGGTGTTTTGCGCGCATATCCCGACACTGTTGTCGGAACTGATTCTCACACAACAATGGTTAATGGACTCGGCGTACTTGGCTGGGGAGTTGGTGGCATTGAGGCAGAAGCAGCTCTGCTTGGCCAGCCAGTTTCAATGCTCATTCCTCGAGTAGTTGGTTTCAAACTCAAAGGTGAATTGCCACTTGGAACAACGGCTACAGATTTAGCGCTGACGATTACAGAAATTTTGCGAAAGCATGGCGTAGTCGGAAAATTCGTAGAATTCTACGGTCCTGGTGTTGTTTCAGTGCCGATGGCTAATCGCACAACCATTGGAAACATGAGTCCTGAATATGGATCAACATGTGCAATTTTCCCAATAGATGAAGAAACACTCCGTTATTTGAAACTTACTGGTCGCAGTGCCGATCAAGTTGCACTTGTCGAGCAGTACGCAAAATTACAAGGCTTATGGCACAACCCGGATATTTCTCCACGTTTTTCTGAGAACATTGAATTGGATCTATCAACAGTTGTTCCTTCTATTGCAGGACCTAAACGCCCACAAGATCGAATCTCACTATCAGATTCCAAGAGCGCCTTTGAAAAGGTTTTACCAACGTATTTCGGCGAAAAGACAGCGAAGAGTGCAATTGATATTAAGGTAAACGAGAAAAGCACAACCATTAAGAATGGCGATGTAGTTATTGCATCTATTACATCGTGTACAAATACATCGAATCCTTCAGTCATGATTGGTGCTGCATTACTCGCCAAGAAAGCAGTTGAAAAGGGTCTTCATTCCAAGCCGTGGGTGAAAACCACACTTGCTCCTGGTTCAAAAGTGGTCACCGATTATTACGACCGCGCTGGATTAACTCCTTATATGGAAAAACTTGGTTTTAATCTTGTTGGCTATGGCTGTGTGACATGCATCGGAAACTCTGGACCATTGCCAGTAGAAATCAGCAAAGCAGTCAACGAACATGATTTAGCAGTGAGTGCAGTACTTTCTGGAAACAGAAACTTCGAAGGTCGCATTAGCCCGGATGTGAAGATGAATTATTTAGCATCTCCACCGCTTGTCGTGGCTTACGCACTTGCAGGAACGATGGATCATGATTTTGTTAAGGATTCACTAGGAGAAGGAACTGATGGAAAGCCAGTTTATTTGGCAGATATCTGGCCAACGCCACAAGAAATTCAAAGCGTGATTGACTCATCAATCTCATCAGAAATGTTCAGTAAAGATTATGCAAGCGTCTTTGATGGTGATCATCGCTGGAAATCACTTGATACCCCAACAGGTAAAACTTTTGAGTGGGATGCAAAATCAACGTACGTACGCAAGCCTCCATACTTTGATGGAATGCCGTCGCAACCAACTCCAGTGACAGATATTTCCGGTGCGCGAGTTCTTGCAATTCTTGGTGATTCAGTGACGACAGATCACATTTCACCTGCAGGAAATATTAAAGCTGATTCACCTGCAGGTAAGTATCTCCAAGAAAACGGCGTTGATCGTAAGGACTTTAATTCTTATGGTTCAAGACGTGGAAATCACGAAGTAATGATTCGTGGAACATTTGCAAATATTCGTTTAAAAAATTTACTTTTAGATGGCGTTGAGGGTGGCTTCACACGTAACTTCTTAAATGAAGGTGCGCAAGCAACAATTTATGACGCATCCATTGATTATCAGAACGCCGGTGTTCCACTCGTTATCTTGGCTGGAAAAGAGTATGGCTCTGGATCCTCTCGAGACTGGGCAGCAAAAGGAACAGCTCTTCTCGGTGTGCGTGCAGTAATTGCTGAAAGTTTTGAAAGAATTCATCGTTCGAATCTGATTGGTATGGGCGTGCTTCCATTGCAATTTAAGAATGGAGAAAGCGCTTCCACTCTTGGATTAACAGGTGATGAAGTATTTGAAATCCTAGGAATTACTGAACTCAATTCAGGTAAGACACCCAAGGAAGTTACGGTCAAGGCTGGGGATAAAACATTTAGCGCAGTGGTGAGAATTGATACTCCAGGAGAGGCGGATTACTACCGCCACGGTGGAATCATGCAGTACGTATTACGTTCACTTCTCGCTTAGTGTGCTAATTCTGTATTCGCGTTCTAGAATAAGAATGTGATTTCAGATATTAAATCGCCCCAGGATTTAGGGCGCCTCAGCCACGATGAGCTCAATACACTCGCGGCTGAAATCCGTGGTTTTCTCATTGAAAAAGTTACAAAGACGGGTGGACATCTAGGTCCAAACTTAGGTGTTGTTGAATTAACAATTGCAATTCATAGAATTTTTGAATCGCCTAAAGATGTCATTCTTTTTGACACAGGACATCAGAGTTACGTTCATAAGATTTTAACTGGCAGAAGCGAAGGCTTTGATTTACTGCGCCAACGCGGGGGACTCGCCGGATACCCAAACAGATCCGAAAGCGTTCACGACGTCATTGAGAATTCACATGCATCGACAGCACTTTCTTGGGGAGATGGAATTTCTCGTGGATTTTCTCTCAGCGGTCAAGATGATCGATCAGTGGTCGTCGTAGTTGGCGATGGAGCTCTTACGGGCGGAATGTCTTGGGAAGCGCTGAACAATATTGCTACATCGAAAAATCAGAGATTAGTTATTGTTGTTAATGATAATGAACGTTCATATTCGCCAACAATTGGCGGATTAGCAACGTATCTCTCTACATTACGAGCAACTCGCGGATACGAAAAATTCTTAGATTGGGGCAAAGAAGTACTTGCTCGCACTCCTGTTGTTGGAGGTCCTATTTATGACACTCTGCACGGAATGAAAAAAGGAATTAAGGACATTGTTGCTCCACAAGGAATGTTTGAAGATTTAGGTTTGAAATATCTTGGTCCATTCGACGGACATGACATCGAAGCCATGGAGAAGGCTCTCCTTAAGGCAAAAGAATTCGGTGGACCGATTTTGGTACACACAATTACAGAAAAGGGTCGCGGATACGCTCCTGCAATTGAAGATGAAGCTGAAAAGTTCCATGCTGTTGGAATTGTCGATGCTGAAACTGGAATGCCAGTTAAGAAGAGTGCGGCATCATGGACCAGCATTTTTGCAAATGAATTAGTTGAAATAGGCCGCGAACGTAAAGATGTTGTGGCAATAACTGCAGCCATGCTCGGGCCAACTGGGTTAGATAAGTTTCAAAAAGAGTTTCCGGAACGAACAATTGATGTGGGTATCGCCGAACAACATGCGGTTACGAGCGCGGCAGGTCTAGCTTTCGCCGGCATGCATCCCGTGGTCGCCGTCTATGCCACATTTCTCAATCGAGCTTTCGATCAGATGCTCTTGGATGTGGCACTTCACAAGGCCGGAGTTACATTTGTCTTGGACCGCGCTGGCGTTACTGGCGATGATGGTCCATCACATAATGGAATTTGGGATCTTGCTCTGACCGGAATTGTTCCAACGTTGCAAGTTGCAGCGCCGCGAGATGGTGCGCGCGTGAAAGAAACCCTGCGCGAAGCGATGCAAGTAAAAGATGCTCCAACTCTTATTAGATTCCCTAAAGGCGCTGTAGTTGCTGACATACCAGCGTTTGAACGACGCGACGGTGTTGATGTTTTGTATCGCGGCGAAAGCGCTGATGTATTGCTCGTAAGTATTGGAGCAATGGCGCACATGGCCGTCGAAGCAGCATCCCAGGCATACCGTGAAGGTGTCGGCGTTACAGTAATTGATCCACGTTGGGTAAAACCATTGCCAGAATCATTAATCACTATGGCGCAACGTTATAAGAGCGTCGTAGTTCTTGAAGATGGAATTCGCCATGGTGGAATTGCAAGCACTGTTTCTGAAATGTTTAGAGATGCAGGATTGCAGGTGCCAATTCACTCAATTGGTGTTCCACTTGAATTCTTGGAACACTCAAAGCGTGATGAAGTATTGCAAGACCTCGGCATAACCGCGCAAAATATTACGCGATCAATTGTTGAGTGGAGCAGCTCCCTTAAGGAAGGGATGCAATTCCCGGTTGATGAAAACGCTTCCCGCACACAGCTTCGCTAATTCCTTCGCGATCTAGGTACGGCAATATTCCACCAAGGTGCATCGGCCAACCTGCACCGAGCAACATGCATAAATCAATTTCAGCAGGTGTTGCAACAACGCCTTCATCGAGCATCATGCGCGCTTCTTCCGCCAGTGCTGTGAGTGCGCGAGAGCGAACCTGTTCTGCTGTAGATGCTTTGTCTCCAGAAACAATCAATGCAACTGCATCAGGATTAGCGATCAAGCCACCTTTGTCATCTTTGATGTAGAAGGTACGAATACCAGCTTTAACCATGGCAGCCATAGTTGGAGAGATCTTGTAGCGAGGCCCAAGGTTCTTATTCAAAGTTTCAGAAACATGTAAAGCAACTCCAGGACCAACTAGACCAAGTAATTCAAATGGCGACATTGGAAAGCCAATAGAGCGCATTGCATTATCGGCAACATCTGGGGGAGTACCTTCATCCATCGCATCTGTAATTTCACCCATGAAACGAGTGAGCAGACGATTAACGACAAATCCCGGAGCATCTTTTGTGATGACCATGGTCTTCTTGAGTTCTTTACCTACGTTTACAGCTGTTGCAGTCGTTGCATCATCTGTCTTAGTTGTACGTGCAACTTCTAGTAGCGGCATGATTGCAACAGGGTTGAAGAAGTGGAATCCAACCACGCGTTCAGGATTTTTCAATCCTTCGCTCATTGCTTCAACAGATAGTGAAGATGTATTTGTCGCTAGAACACACTCAGGTGAAATTATGGTTTCTAACTTCTTGAATAATTCCTGTTTGAGTGAGAGTTCTTCAAAGATAGCTTCGATAACAAAGTCACATCCCGCAAAGACGCTCTGATCTGCTGAACCAGAAATAAGGGCTGAAAGTCGGTCTGCACTCTCTTGTGACATGCGGCGTTTTTCAACAAGTTTTGCTAATTCTGCGCGAACCCAAGCAACACCCTTATCTGCGCGCGCCTGATCGATATCAGTCATGACAACAGGGCATTTCAGATTTCGCACAAATAAGAGTGCTAGTTGCGAAGCCATTAAACCTGCGCCAACGACTCCAACCTTGGCAACTTTTCTACCGAGAGCTGGCTTTGGTGCGCCCTCAACTTTCTTACGCTTCTTTTGAATTAGATTAAATGCATACAAGGACGCGCGCAATGGATCTGACATCGTCAGATCAGCTAAAGCTTGATCTTCGGCATCGAAGCCACTTGAACGTGTAGCAGTTTTTGCAGCCGCTATTAGTTCGAGTGCGCGAGTAGGTGCTGCAATTTCAGCCCCACCATACTTCTTAAGAGCAGCTGCGCGGCCAGTAGCAATTGCGCTATCCCATGCAGGATCATTTGAGAAATCTTTGCGTTCGATCTTTGTTGAACCACTGAGAACGGATGCTGCAAATTGAACAGATTTTTCTAAGAAATCTGCTGGTTCATATACGGCATCAACTACACCAAGTGAAAGTGCATCTTTTGCCTTCATCATTGTGTTGTTGTTAAGTGCATTGAGCATGATTACTTGAACAGCTTTTTCTGGTCCAATCAATTTAGGAAGAAGTGTTGCGCCACCCCAACCCGGAACCAAGCCAAGGAAAACTTCAGGCAATCCGGTAAAGGCAGTAGATGCAAGCGTTCTGTAATTGCAGTGAAGGCCAACTTCAAGTCCTCCACCGAGTGCTAATCCATTGATGAATGCGAAGGTAGGAATTTCGATTTCACCGAGTCGGCGGAATACATCGTGACCGAACTTTCCAATAGCTAATGATTGTTCACGTTTATTTAGAAATGCCAGCGCAGACAAATCTGCTCCCGCAGCAAAAATAAATGGCTTTCCAGTGATTGCAATTGCAGCCGGGGCGGTTGCAACCGCTGCTGTGATTGCTTCATTAAGCGCTGCAAGTGATTGTGCGCCGAAAGTATTCGGACGGGTGTGATCCAATCCGTTATCCATAGTGATTAAAGCAAGCGTGCCCTTAAATCCAAATGGTGTGAGATCAACTGGGCGCAGGATTGCATGAGTGATGACTTCTTCAGGAGCACCCTCTGGAAGTGTGAGATCTGCAGGAGTAGTCATTACTTAGCACCCTTCGTAAAGTGTGGGTTTTCCCAAATGATTGTTCCGCCCATACCAAGCCCAATACACATTGTTGTGATTCCATAACGTACCTCTGGATGTTCTTCGAAGCCGCGAGCCAAATTAAGAGCTAAGCGAACACCCGAAGATGCAAGTGGATGTCCAACAGCGATTGCACCGCCAACTGGATTAACACGAGGGTCATCATCTGCAATTCCAAAGTGATCGAGGAATGCCAGAACTTGCACAGCAAATGCTTCATTGATTTCAAATAGACCAATATCTGAAATTGATAAACCAGCCTTCTTCAAAGCTTTTTCAGTTGCAGGAACCGGTCCGTAACCCATCACTTCTGGTTCGACTCCAGCGAAAGCAAAAGTTACAAGACGAGCTTTAATTGAAAGTCCTTTTTCTTTTGCAAACTCTTCACTTGCTAACAAGGAGACAGTCGCTCCATCGTTTAGACCAGCGGCATTTCCCGCAGTTACACGACCAGCAGGACGAAATGGAGTCTTCAGTGCAGCAAGTGCTTCCATAGTTGTACCTGGACGTGGTGGTTCATCAACTGTTGCAATGCCCCAACCAAGTTCGGCACTTCGAGTTGCAGTTGGGATTAAATCTTTCTGAATTGTTCCTGCTGCATAAGCCTTGGCTGTTTTTTCCTGAGAACCGAGTGCATATTTATCAGCGCGCTCTTTTGTAATTGCTGGAAAGCGATCGTGCAGACGTTCTGCTGTGTTTCCCATAGCAAGTGCATCTTGTTCGACGATTTTTTCTGCAAGGTAACGCGGATTTGGATCCATACCTTCGCCCATTGGGTGATTTCCCATGTGCTCGACTCCGCCAGCAATTCCGACTTCGTAGGCACCCATCGCAATTGATCCAGCAATTGTTGTCATTGCAGTGAGCGCACCAGCGCACCAGCGATCGATTGAATAACCAGGTACAGAATTTGGGAGCCCAGCGAGAAGTGTCGCGCTTCTACCAATATTCATTCCTTGGTCACCGCTCTGTGTTGCAGCAGCGATTGCAACATCATCAATGTCAGTTGGAGCGATCTTTGGATTACGTTCTAGCAAGCCACGCATTGCGCGAACGATTAAGTCATCGGCGCGGGTACCGGCATATAAACTTCCGGCTTTTCCAAATGGAGTGCGGACTGCATCTACTAAAACCACTGAACGTGACATCTAAAACTTCTCTCTATGAGCTCCTGTATTAGGTGCTCCTAGGTTACTGGTCAGTAGTCAAAAGTAAAAGATTTAGGCTGAAATCAGATCTTTCTTCGATGCTCGGGCAGGCTTGAGATAGAGCCAAAGAACGGCACCGATGTATGCGCCGGCAACAATGAACTGCAACCATGATGTCGTCGTATCAAATCCAATTGAACCCGCAAGCACAGTGGCAAGGATCGAGTCTTTAGCCATCCAGCTAGTGACATCCCAAACATAAGCGTCTACACCTGGAAGCCAACCGAGCTCTTGGTATTCGTGAATTCCGTAGGAGAGAACACCAGCTGCAACAATGACGAGTGCAGTGCCAGTTACTTGGAAAAACTTGCTGAGATTAATTCGCACTGAACGGTTGTAGATCAAGTAACCGAGTGCAACAGCTAAGGCCAAACCGAGGACTAATCCCACAGTTGCTGATGATGCTGCGCCCACAGTTTTGAAGTTTGTATATACAAATAACGCTGTTTCTAAGCCTTCGCGAACAACTGCGATAAAGGCTGTAACGGCAATAGCAGTGCGCCCAGCACCGATGGCTGCATCAACTTTTCCGTGGAGTTCATCGCGTAATCCTCGTGCTGCGCGCTTCATCCAAAAAACCATCCATGTTACGAAACCAACTGCTAAGAATGATGTTGTACCTGCGAAGAACTCTTCACCACGAGCTGATAACTCAGCAGATGTGAATGAGAGGAAACCACCGAGAGCAAGACTTGCCGCGATCGCCATGGACACACCAAGCCACAGAGGAGCCAGTAAATGGTTGCGTCCAGTTTTGACCAGATAGGCAACGAGGATTCCAACGATAAGGGCGGCTTCTAGGCCTTCGCGTAGCGCGATTAAGAATGTGCTCAACATGGGAATAACTTAGAACAGGGTTTGGATTTACGCAACTCAAGTGTTGCGTAATTCAGGGGATTTCAGGGACTGTTTCAGGGGCCTCTTCCGCCGGGATTTCTCGTGGTTCGCGCTCAAGTAGGGCGGCGGCCACCAGTGGGGCCACAACATCAACCTGCCACTGGCGTGCACCGAATCCGAGCATTGCTGTGGCAACGGCCTCGGTATTGAGGTTCTGCAAGGAGTCAGCAGGCGGTGCCCAGCAAATACGGCGGATGATTTCTGGAGAGATTAAGTTCTCTGCAGGAATTTCAAACTCGGATGCCACATTTTCAACAGCAAAACGCGCATGGGTAAGCGGTGCATATTTCTCAGCAAAACGTTCTCGCCATAATTTAAGTGGAGGCAGAGTGTCGGCGCCAGATTTCATTGGTGGCCATTGATCTTCAGGAGTATTTAGCGCAGTTTCGGTGGCAGATAACCATGTAGGCATGTTCTCAAGCCATCGCGCTCGCATGCCAATGGGACGTAGAGCTTTTTCTGCATCTTTTTTGGTCAACGGTTTATGAATTGCAAACTCAATAATTGCAGCGTCATTGAGTAACTTGCCACTTGAGACATCATTTGCTCGCGCAATCTCATCTCGCGCATACCATAAATTTTTTATAACGACTAGCTGATCTCGTTTTTTAATTTTATGCATGCCAGAAGTTCTTCGCCAAGGATCTATACGTGGGGGAGCGGGCGGTGCAATCAAAATGGATGCAAATTCAGCCTCAGCCCATTTCCATTTTTTGGATGCACTTAGAAGTTCATAAATCTTCTGACGTAATTCAATGAGCAATTCGACATCTAAAGCGGCGTAGTTCAGCCACTCTTTAGGTAATGGTCGAGTGGACCAATCAACAGCTGAGTGCTCTTTAGCAAGTGAGACTCCCATTAACGATTCAAGCAGTGGCCCTAATCCAACTCGCGGTAATCCAGCAATGCGACCGCCTAATTCAGTATCAAAAAGGCGAGTGGGATTTATTCCAACTTCTCTCAAGCACGGCAAATCTTGGGTGCTCGCGTGCAGGATAACTTCATCAGTATTGAGTAAATCATTGAGTTCTACAAAGAGTTCGTGGCCTGGACCAAATGGGATTGGATCAATTAGATGGAGGCCACCATTGGTGCGTTTTATTTGAATTAGATAAGCACGCGCACTGTATTTATAACCAGATGCGCGCTCGGCATCAATGGCAAACGGGCCGTTACCTTTTTTTAACTGAGCTAGCGCGAATTCAAATTTTTCAGGCGTATCGATGACATCTGGAACTCCCTGTGCTGGAGCCAGCAAAGGCACAGCAACAGGAACGTCAGGCGTTGTTTCACTCATAACTATTTACGTTTAGCAGATGTAATTGCTGATACACCTTCTGGAATTGGTGGCAAGCCAGAAACTTCTGCAATCAAGTTACACCAACCCTCGATGTGTTTGATCAGCTCACGAGGATCAGTAACGATTGGACTCCACGAAGCACGAATTTCCATTTCAGATTCATCATGACGGGGAGATAATTTTCCGAAGGATGCACTAGAAACTCGAGTCACAGTTCCACTTGGGGCGTTAAATTCACATCCCGCGTCGCTAATTGATTCAAGGAACCAACTCCAGCCCACCTCAGGCAATAGAGGGTCCTCTTGCATAACAAGATCAACATCTGCCCGCACAAAAGTAACGCAGCGGAATTCACCTTCCCATGTGTCCTGTCCGCCCGGTTCGTGCAAGAGTACGAAGCGTCCGGATGCGATTTCATCTTCAGCATCACCTAGCAAGCCATTACTTACATCGGCTGAAAAAGCGAAGGAATAAGCTGCAAGTTTTTGAGGAGCAGGAACTTCCTCGAGAATAATTTCTGACCGTGGAGTAAATGCACGTAAGTGATCAATTAACTTATCAAATTCAAATGATTCCACTGGCTAACTCTAAATCGCGTAATCCCAATTGCGTGGGAGGCGGGGCTGTACTCTGCGTTAATGGGTTCACTGCTAGCACTCTTGTCCAGCGCTCTATGGGGTGCAGCTGATTTCTTCGGCGGAAAATTAAGCAAGAAGTATGCACCGATTGTCGTACTCGGTATGACGCAAGCAATTGGGTTGTTATTTGGAATTACATTGGTGTTATTAAGTGGAGAATTATTTGGATCCAATCCACCTAATGCTTTTGGAGATGGTGGATATTTCTTTGCTGGTGCTATCGCAGGTGTAATGGGTTACATCGGATTGATTTGCTTGTACGCAGGTTTATCAACTGGGCGCATGGGAGTTGTATCTCCTATCAGTGCTTTGAGCGCTGTAATTCCATTAACAGTTGCACTCGTTTCAGGTGAAGTGTTAACACGCAATCAAGGCATTGGTGTCGTCATTGCACTCGCTGGTGCATTTTGTGCAAGTGGACCCGAACTCTCTCAAGGTTTATCTCCCAAGCCAATATTGCTAGCACTTGGCGCTGCAGCGGGTTTTGGTACTGCATTAACTTTTATGTCAATCGGCTCTGAATCAAGTGCGCTTATGACAATGGTCATGATGAGAGCAACAACTTTCATCTTTACAATTGCCTTAGTCATTAAATTTCGAAACGTTGGAAAATTTGAAAAATCAGAGATTCCAGTTTTGGTTTTCATCGGAGTTTCTGATTTTCTTGCGAACTTACTTCTCGGGGCAGCAACTAATTTTGGATTAGTTTCACTCGTTATGGTTCTTGGATCCCTCTATCCCGTAGTAACCGCTCTGTTGGCATTTAAATTTTTAAACGAACGTTTACACCGAGTTCAGTATGTAGGAATAGCTTTAGCTGTTGCTGGAGTTGCTCTTATTTCAGCGTCTTAAATTCTGCGGTATAAAAAGTTGTATCGGATACAATTTTTTTAATAACACTGTGGGCTAAAGATAAAAACCTTTCGTAGTCAAAGATGTCTGCTCCACCTGTTGCATGTGTAACACTGAGTTCGAGTACATCAACTAGATTTTGTTCAAGCAGATATGAAATAAAGGAAGCGCCACCCTCGATAAGGATATTTTCACCGAATTCTTGGAGAGCTTTCGTTAAGGCATCCTTAGGATCTAAATCCCACACATGCGCTGCAGGCAAATTGGGATGCGCTTGTCTTGAAACAACGACAAGTGGCACAGGAGTCTTTGAATATGGTTCGTTGCGAGCGGTATTTCCACCGATGATGATGCAGTCGACAAGACGGCGTCGTTGCAGGAAAGTGGCCCTATCGGCAGTTGAGGTTACTTCTGACGATGATCCGCTAATTGTGCTGGAGCCATCAGCGCCTACGACGATTGTGGCAACGATGCTCACGCCTGGCCCCTTTATCTCGGAAAGTAAATGTCAGTCCCTATCTTTATCGTAAGGCTCATGATCATTGACTGCGATACATGTATTAAAAAAGATATTGAGTGTTCAGAGTGCGTCGTCTCATTTTTTATTGGTGCACCCACGAAATCAGAGATATCTTCACAGATAATTGGTGCCATCACGCTTTTGGCATCACGAGAAATTAGTAAAGAGCTCAAATTCACGCCCCTAAATGATGAGGCTCAAACGGGGTAATCACCCGCCTAATTCGCTCATTCTGCGCAATTTCTCAGGCTCGTAGGTGCGTTTGAGGTTGAGGCGCGCTCTTGTGACAGGTTAACCTCATAACCATGTATTTCAAGGGCAAGAGAGCAGCAATCATTGGTGGGCTTACTAGCGCACTGATTTCCTCGCTACTCCTTGCTCCAGAAGCACAAGGCGCTCCAACTCTGGCTGAAGTTCAAGCAAAGGTTCGCCAACTTGAAGAGGATGCAACCGCTGCGGCCGAAGGCGCCCAGGAAGCAAAAGTTAAATTGGCTTCTCTGACTAGAACTCTTACAGGGATTAAACAAAAGGCTGCCGTACAAGGTCAAAACGTTTCCCAACTCTCTAAATCACTCGGTTCAATTGCAATTGATCAATACAAAAATGGTGGGTTAAGTCAGAGCCTCGAGCTTCTCTTTTCATCTGATCCAACTCTGTTTTTATCAGCCGCCGGTTCCCTTGATGCATTGACTCGTCGCAAATCCATTC
>JBEAYI010000023.1:0-8273 GCA_041159375.1 Actinomycetota bacterium | reverse complement strand
AGTGATGTTAGAGGAGAAGCACCTGTGCCCCCATCATGACCGGAAATCAGAACAACATCTGCATGCGCTTTGCTCACTCCTGCTGCAACTGTTCCGACACCAACTTCTGCCACCAACTTCACGTGAATGCGTGCTTTGTTATTTGCATTCTTTAAATCGTGAATGAGTTGAGCTAGGTCTTCAATTGAATAAATATCGTGGTGAGGTGGTGGCGAAATCAATCCAACTCCAGGAGTTGAGTATCTGACCTTTGCAATCCATGGGTAAACCTTGTTGCCAGGTAGTTGTCCACCTTCTCCTGGTTTCGCACCTTGGGCAATCTTGATTTGAATGTCATCAGCATTAACTAAGTAATCACTGGTAACACCAAAACGACCGCTAGCAACTTGTTTAATAGCCGAACGCTTTGAATCGCCATTAGCCATTGGAAGATAGCGATCAGGATCTTCGCCACCTTCGCCCGTGTTTGATTTGGCACCAATGCGATTCATTGCAATTGCTAAAGTTTCGTGAGCTTCTTGTGAAATAGATCCATATGACATTGCACCAGTAGAAAAACGCTTGAGGATTGCAGAAATTGGTTCTACTTCATCTATTGAAATAGGAGTCCGTTCTTTGAAAGCAAACAAACCACGCAAAGTCATTAACTCTTTGCTCTGCTCATCAATCTTTTGTGTGTACCGCTTAAAAATGTCGTATCTCTTTGCGCGAGTTGAATGCTGCAGAGTAAATACCGTTTCTGGATCAAATAGATGTGGTTCGCCTTCTCTGCGCCATTGATACTCGCCACCGATTGGAAGCCTACGAGAACCTGGAACTTCCCCGCCAGGTGGGTAAGCAACGTGGTGACGAGCAATTGTTTCCTTAGCGATGATGTCTAAATCAATTCCGCCAAGACGTGAAGTTGTACCAGTGAAGTATCTATCCACTAGATCTTGAGAAAGACCAATTGCTTCGAAAACTTGGGCTCCGGTGTAAGAAGCAATTGTTGAGATGCCCATCTTGGACATTACTTTTAGAACGCCTTTACCTAAACTTTTAATGAGATTGCGAACAGCCTTCTCAGGGGTGATACCAGTAATCACACCTTGGAGAACTAGATCTTCTGCGCTCTCCATCGCAAGATATGGATTAACTGCTGCTGCGCCATATCCAATCAGTAATGCAACATGGTGAACTTCACGAACGTCACCAGCTTCAACAATTAAACCAACTGTCGTACGAGTTTTTTCGCGAATTAAATGGTGATGCACTGCAGATGTAAGCAGCAAAGAAGGAATAGGTGCATCCTCAGCGTCGCCATCTCTGTCAGATAAAACAATTATGCGCGCACCCTCTGTAATGGCGGCAGATACTTCTGCACATATTTCATCTAGTCGTTTACGAAGCGAGTCTCCCCCGCCAGCAACTTGAAAGAGTCCACGAACAACGTAAGCGGACAATCCAGGATGATCTCCATCTGCGTTCACGTGAATGATTTTTGCTAATTCGTCATTATCGATCACTGGAAACGCAAGAGATATTTGTCGGCAGGATGATGGACCTGGATCTAATAAATTGTGTTCTGGACCTACGGATCCACCCAAACTTGTTACAAGCTCTTCGCGAATAGCATCCAATGGTGGATTAGTTACTTGGGCAAATAATTGTGAAAAATAATCAAATAGAAGCCTTGGTTTTTCAGACAGAGCTGCAATTGGTGAATCAGTACCCATGGAACCAAGTGGTTCAGCGCCATTTTTTGCCATCGGAGTTACAAGAATTCGCAGCTCTTCTTCTGTGTAACCAAATGCTCGTTGTCTACGCACAACTGATGAGTGCGGATAAATAATGTGTTCACGCGGCTGCAGTTCATTGAGACTGATCATTCCTGCGTGAAGCCACTCGCCATAAGGTGCACTGCGAGCTAAGGAATCTTTGATCTCATCATCTTCAATAATGCGACCTTGTTCAATATCTACAAGAAACATTTTTCCTGGCTGCAAACGTCCTTTTCGTGCAATCTGGTCTGCAGGAAAATCAAGAACACCCACTTCACTTGCTAAAACAACTAAGCCATCTTTTGTAATCCAGAAACGTGAAGGACGTAATCCATTTCGATCGAGTACTGCGCCAATTTGGTGACCATCTGTAAAAGTGACACACGCAGGTCCGTCCCAAGGTTCCATAAGTGATGCATGGAATGCGTAAAAATCTCTGCGCTCTTGCGACATAGAAGTGTGGTTTTCCCACGCTTCCGGAATCATCATTAAAACTGAATGAGGCAGCGAGCGTCCACCTAAATACAAAAGTTCGAGAACTTCATCAAAGGATGCCGAGTCACTGCCAGTTGGATCAACGATAGGAAAGATTCTCTTGATATCACCTGGAATTAACTCACTCTGCAAAAGCGTTTCACGGGCACGCATCCAATTTCGATTACCTTTGACCGTATTGATTTCACCATTGTGCGCAATAAATCGATAAGGATGAGCCAAAGGCCACGATGGAAATGTATTGGTGGAAAAACGTGAATGTACTAATGCAAGCGGAGAGATAACTCTTTCATCACTGAGATCTGGAAAAAATTCTTCTAATTGACCTGTTGTAAGCATTCCCTTATAAACAATAGTTTTTGAGGATAGCGACGGGAAATAAATAGGCAGTGAATGCTCAGCTCGTTTACGTAAACAATATGCCAATCGATCTAAGTTGATGCCAGATTCTTTCATTGCACCTGCAAGAAAAATCTGCTCAAAACGAGGCATGACAGAGACGGCTGTTTTCCCAAGTGAAGCCGCATTAATTGGCAATTCTCGCCAACCAAGAACTATCAATCCTTCTTCTTGTGCGAGTGATTCAATGGATTTTTTTACATCCGCACCAGGTTCGATAAATCCAATGCCTGTTGCATAGAAACCTTCTTGAGGTAATTCGAATTCAACAACTGAGCGATAAAAATTATCTGGAAGGCAGATCAGAATTCCTGCGCCATCTCCGCTATCTGGTTCTGCGCCAGATGCACCACGATGTTCAAGATTTCGTAGCGCAGTAAGGCCTTGAGCAACGATTGAATGAGTAGCAATTTTATTTAACGTAGCAACCATCGCAACGCCACAAGCATCATGCTCGTTGGCAGGGTCATATAAACCCTGTGCGCGTGGATAGTTGGATTGCAAACTCATTGCTTTCAGTGCTCCAGTTGTCAAGAATTATTTAGGGACAACCTTGGCCCTTGTGAGTGTTACGAGGTAAAGCGTAGCAAGGATTGCAGGCAATCCAATAGTGAATGTGCTGGATTAAATCCCGCTGATATGCGCGAGCTGTCCAATTCCTGCAGTAATGGCCATGCCGACACAGCCACCAAGCATGACTCGCAGAGTTGGCTTAAGTGGTGCTGATCCTGCGATTCGTGCACTAAGGACTCCAGTAACTAGAAGTCCTGCAAGTGTGAAGCCGACGATGCTCCACGCTTTGGCACCAAGAGTTGGAGCAAATGCACCTAAGAAAGGAATAACTCCGCCCAATGTAAAACTTGCAGCGGAGGCAATCGCGGCTTGAATTGGGCGTGCTTTTGTATGTGGGTGCTGGCCGAGTTCATCACGCAGGTGCGCAGTTAATGCATCATTGTCATGCATCGCTTTGGCAACTTGCTCTGCTAACTCTGGAGTAAGTCCGCGATCAACATAAATTTGCTTAAGCTCTTGTAACTCACCATCTGGATCAATGGCTAGGTGTTGAATTTCTAAAAGACGATCAGATTCTTCAATATCATTTTGTGAACGAACTGATACGTACTCACCTACTGCCATTGACATTGCACCAGCTGAAATTCCAGCAAGGCCTGCAGTGATCAAGAAACTATCGGCCTGTGCAGCTGCTACACCAATCATGAGAGAAGCAGTGGAAACCAAACCATCATTTGCACCGAGTACTGCTGCTCGAAGCCAACCAGCGCGGTGGGTTCGGTGCTCTAGATTGCGGGCGTAAACATCTTCCAAGGCCATCTTTAAATCTTAGCCGAAGAGCGTCCCAATCGTAGGTAATTCAGCACTGCAAGAGTTGCAACAATTGCGCTAACCCACACATTTACACGCACACCGGCGATGGTATTTGCTTGATCAATTCGAATAACTTCAATCAGTAATCGCCCGACGCTATATAAAGCCACATAGGCACTAAATACCTGACCTGGTGCCAATTTCTTTTTAACAAGGATGAGCGCTGTTGCAATCAGGGTGCACCAGATTAATTCGTACAAAAATGCTGGGTGAAATGTTTCAAATGCTGTGTAGCCATCTGGACGCAGCGATTGTGGAATTTCTAGTGCCCAAGGTAAATCTGTAGGGCGACCGAATAACTCACCATTAAACCAATTACCTAAACGCCCAATAGCTTGTGCCAGCAAAATACCTGGAGCGAGTGCATCGAGGAAATAACCGAAGGATGGCAAATCTTTTTTCTTTTGCTGCTTCTTATACGCAAAATAAGCCGCGATTGCTCCGACTGAGATTGCTCCCCAAATTCCTAATCCGCCTTGCCAAATTTTGAACGCATCAATGGGTTCGCCATTTTTGCCAAAATAATTATTTGGCGAAGAGATCACGTGATACAGGCGCCCACCGATAATTCCAAATGGAACCGCCCAGATGGCAACATCTGCAACGACATTTTCTAAATTATCACCGTGAGCCTTAAAGCGTTTATCTCCCAACCAAACAGCGATAACAATGCCGGCAATAATGCAGAGTGCGTAGAAATGTATTGTGAATGGACCGATTTCCAATACCGAGGTGGTCGGTGTTGGAATCGATCTATTCAAAGTTTTACTTACCTTCTACAGCTCGTGCGAATGCTGCTGGATCAAAGTAATCCCCGAGATCTGCTCCGGATGTCGCTCTGCGGATTTCTTTTCCATTAACGAAAACAGTTGGAGTTGAATTTACATTGGCTTCTCCACCGGATGCAGCAACGTTATTTACCCAACCCTGGTAATCCAGGTTGGCTACACAGCTCTTAAATTTATCTGATGTGATTCCTACGCCTTGACCTAGTGCTACGAGATAATCGGCAGTAACAGCTCCTGAATTTTCAGCAGGTAGATTTGCGTAGAACGCTTTATGGAATCCAAGGAACTTATTCTCATCAGATGAGCACGCTGCAGCATTTGCTGCGAGTACTGATTCAGGTCCAAGGAATGAAAGCGTGTGGAATACAACTTTTGCTTTCTTCTCTTCAATGAGTTTTTCAATGTAATCGCCATTGGTCTGTGTGAAACGAGCACACACAGGACATTGGAAATCTTCCCAAATATCTACAACTGGAACACCTGTGAGGTCGCCATTGAAAACAATGCCGTAACCGTCATCTTGGGAAACACTTGAAGGAAGAGCCGCTGAGGTGTTCTCTCGATTGCTGATCACGGAGAAAATTGCTCCGACAGCAACTACGAGGGCAACCATTCCGATTACTAGATTGCGAGTTACGTTATCTGGACCCTTAGGTGTCTTTGATGACATCTTTTATTCTCCCGGTGTTGGATTTTGTTGAAGTGATTTATTCTTCTCAAGTGCAAACTTGGTTACAGGATAGCGAATAAGGTAAAAACCTAGAAGCGCAAAGCCTATGTCGCGCAGGATTGACTCCAAATATTTTGTCTCACTCGGATCAACTGCGCCGCCATCGCCAAAACAACCGCAATCGATAGACAGACCACGAGCCCATGCTTGGGCAATTGCGATGATAAAGGCAACCATGAGACCAGCACCAAAGATGGCTGCATATCTCACTGCAACGCCAACAATGAGAAGTAAACCTGCTCCCATTTCGAGCCACGGTAAAATTATTCCGAAAGCATTTGCCAACCAAATAGGTAACAACTCATATGCGCGCACAGCCATCATTGATTTATCCGGAGAAAAGGCTTTGAGATAACCGGCGTATAAAAGAACTCCACCCAAACCTAATCGCACAAGCAATCCGATCCATGGTTGTGCTTTTTTCATCCCCGACCCTCTCGAACTCCTAGTGCTAATTGTTCAACAAGTGCTCGCACGGCTTTTATTCCCGAATCCAAAGAATCGGCTCCAGAAAGAGCATTGATAAATGCTGAACCAACGATAACGCCATCTGCGTATGCAGCTACTTCCTTGGCGTGTTCGCGGGTCGAAACTCCTAGGCCTACAGCCACAGGCGTATCAGTTACCTTCCTAATTCGGTCCACCAAATCTTTAGCACCAGATGAAATTCCAGTACGTGCACCTGTGACACCCATGAGCGATGCTGCATAAACAAATCCAGAACACTGCGCCGTAACTTTTTCTAATCGCTGATCCGTTGTACTTGGTGCAACAACAAAAATGGAGTTGATATCCGACACTGCGCACGCCGCTTTCCACGGTTGAGCCTCGTCAACTGGAAGATCAGGAGTAATTACACCTGAACCAGAGTTAGTAGAGATTGATGCAGCAAATTCTTGGACACCATATTTTTCAACTGGATTCCAGTACGTCATAACGACACTTGGGATTCCACGACTTGTTGCATGTGCAAGAGCATCGAAAACTTCTTTGGATCCAGTGCCAGCGTTTAAAGATGTATTTGCGGCTTCTTGAATAGTAGGTCCGTCCATAACGGGATCGCTATAGGGAAATCCAATTTCGATTGCGTCAACTCCCGCATCAGCAAAGGCATCGATAACCGCTTTGCAACCTTCTTGGGTGGGATATCCAGCAGGAATGTAAGCAATCAGTGCTGCTCTATTTTCAGATTGAGTTTTTTTAAATAATTGAGCAAGCGGCGTAGTCATTACAGTGGAATTCCGAAATATTCTGCAGCAGTAACTACGTCCTTGTCTCCGCGGCCTGAAAGATTAATCAAAAGCGTTGCATCTTTACCGAGTTCGCGTCCCACTTGAAGAGCGCCTGCTAGTGCGTGCGCTGTTTCGATAGCTGGGATTATTCCTTCTGTTTTGCAGAGTAAGGAAAATGCATACATAGCTTCAGCATCTGTGATTGCGCGGTATTCAGCGCGTCCAATATCGCTTAAGTATGCGTGCTCTGGACCGACACCTGGATAATCTAATCCTGCAGAAATTGAATGTGATTCAACTGTTTGACCATTTTCATCTTGTAATAAATACGAACGTGCACCGTGCAAAACTCCCGGAGTGCCACCGGTAATTGTTGCTGCATGGCGTCCAGTTTCAACTCCATCACCGCCAGCTTCTAGACCGATGAGGCGAACATCTTTGTCCTTAATGAAATCGTAGAAAATTCCAATGGCATTTGATCCCCCACCAACGCATGCAAGGACTGCATCCGGAAGTTTTCCTGTGAGTTCTAAAACTTGGGCGCGCGCTTCTTCGCCAATAATTTTCTGGAAATCTCTGACCATAGTTGGAAAAGGATGTGGCCCAGCTACGGTGCCAAAGAGATAATTGGTTGTTTCAACATTGGTTACCCAGTCGCGCATTGCTTCATTGATTGCGTCTTTAAGCGTCTTAGAACCTGTTGTAACTGGGATTACTTCAGCGCCTAATAATTTCATTCGTGCAACATTAAGTGATTGACGCTTTGTGTCTTCTTCCCCCATATAAACAACACATTGCAAGCCCATTAATGCAGCAGCTGTTGCAGATGCCACCCCGTGTTGGCCAGCTCCAGTTTCGGCAATGACACGCTTTTTTCCTGATCGTTTTGCAAGAAGCGCCTGACCCAGAACGTTATTAATCTTATGACTTCCAGTGTGGTTGAGATCTTCGCGTTTAAGAATTATTCGTGCACCACCTGCATGTTCTGCAAATCTTTTCGCTTCAGTAATGATGCTGGGGCGACCTGAATAAGTTTTATGCAAGTGAGCTAACTCAGCTAAAAATTCTGGATCTTTTTGCGCCGTATTGTGAGCAATTTCTAATTCATCCAGTGCGCCAATAAGCGCTTCCGGTACGTATCGACCACCGAACTGACCAAAATGACCAGCGCGTTCATCGGTAGTTGGTGTGCTCATACCCAAATCTTACTGTCGTCCCAGTAAGTGCTGCACGGCGAATTCGGGATCTCCAGCACGAACCAATGCTTCACCCACCAAAATAGCGTTAGCTCCACACTCAACAGCGAACTCAACATCTGTTCGAGTCGAAATCCCTGACTCTGCAATACGAATCACTTCATGAGGAATCCGAGGCAATAGCTCTTTGAATCCAACTGGATCAACTTCTAAAGTCTTTAAATTGCGGGAGTTAACGCCTATAAATTCGCATGAATTATCTAATGCAATCTCAAGTTCTTTATTTG
>JBEAYI010000022.1:0-8285 GCA_041159375.1 Actinomycetota bacterium | reverse complement strand
GTAGAAAAGCACGGCATCTCACTCGATAACTTAGTTATTGATCCACTTGCAATGACAGTGGGCGCAGATCCAGAAGCTGTAAAAATCACACTTGAAACAATTCACCTCATCCGTGAAAAATTTGGCCTAAACATGACACTCGGTGCATCAAATATTTCATTTGGTCTTCCAAATCGTCACGCCCTCAACGCTGCATTCTTGCCAGCTGCAATGTCACATGGTCTGACATGTGCGGTCATGGATGCACGCACACCAGCGATTAATGAAGCAGTTCGCGCTGCAGATCTATTGCTCGGTATGGATCAATGGGGCGGAAATTGGATTACACGATTCCGTGCACAAGAAGCGGCAAAGGCAGAGGGATAAATCATTAGCAAAAAAGCTCTCGACCCATCACTTATTCCAGCACACGATGGAACTGGTCGCATCAAGCTGACTTTTCGCGTGCTCGAAAAAGATGGTTCAGTTGCAAATGAAAAAGGTTTCACTGTTCCAACTGGTGTGAGTGCATTTGACGCGGCATCTTGGAACGGAATTGCAATTGATTCAACCTGTGGTGGATACGGCACATGTAAAAAGTGTCGTATCAAAGTTACAACAGGAGATGTCGAACCTTCCAAACTTGATTACCGTGCCTTTACTGAAACAGAGATCAAAGAGGGCTGGCGTTTAGCTTGTCTTGTTCGCGCTGCCAAAGATGTCACACTCGATGTTCCACCGCTAACAACTCGTCCAAAGGCTGCAACAGTTGGTGTTGGACGCCAAGTTATTCTGCGCCCTGCCGTACAAAAGCGTTACGTCGAATTAGAAGAGCCAACGCTTCATGATCAGCGCACAGATATTGTCCGTTTATTTGATGCTATCGATGACATTGAAGCAACTGTCTCCTTGGCTGCAATGCGCAATCTGCCAAAAGTTCTTCGATCTTCATACTTTAAAGTAACTGCGGTTTTTGTGGATCAAGAGCTCATCGACATTGAAGCAGGCGATACAACTGAACTTCGCTACGGAATTGCATATGACTTAGGTACTACAACAGTTGTTGCAACGCTACTTGACCTCAATACCGGCACACCTGTTGCAGTTAAATCCATGCTCAATAAACAACAGCCATTTGGCGCAGATGTAATATCTCGAATTTCGGCAACCATGATGGATACAACCGCACTTGATCGCCTGCGTGGATTTGCGCAACAAACTTTGGCAGAACTCAGCGCTGAAGTATGCGAAGAAGCAGGCGTTGATCCACTCAATGTTTATGAAGTTGCACTTGCAGGAAATGCAACGATGACGCAACTGGCTCTCGGTATTGATCCAGAACCACTCGGTGTTGCTCCATTTATTATGGTCAGCGCATCTTTTCCTGATGTTCAAGCATCAGAACTCGGAATCAATGTTCACCCACGTGCAAAGGCAGTCATCATGCCGTCCCTCGGTGCATACGTTGGTGGAGACATTGTTGCCGGAGCTCTTGCCTCCGGTATGGATCGCGATAAGCGCCTTCGTTTGTTTATTGATGTGGGTACAAACTGCGAAATTATCTTGGGAGATGGCGACAAGATTCTTGCGACCGCTGCTCCTGCTGGACCAGCCTTTGAAGCAGCATCCATTAAATGTGGAGTGCGCGCAGCATCTGGCGCCATTGAAACAATCAAAGTTGTAGATGGCGATTTAGAAATTGGAACGATTGAAAATACAAAAGCAATCGGCATCTGTGGTTCAGGTCTTGTGGATGCGTGCGCATCCCTTGTTCAATTGGGATTACTCGATAACTCAGGACGCTTTGTTACACCCGAACAAGCTCTTATTGCGGCTCCAAAGATTGCACACCGTCTTGTAGAACGCGAAGGCGAGCGAGTATTTGTTTTGACATGGGGCGGAGCCGAAGGCGATCTCAATGATTGCGTATTCCTCACACAACGCGATGTTCGCGAACTTCAATTCGCAAAGGCTGCAATTGCAACTGGTTGGGCGCTATTGCTCGAAGAGTTCGGTGTAGCAGAGAGTGAAATCCAACAAGTTTTATTGGCTGGTTCTTTTGGTTCTTATCTATCCCCAGCATCAGCGGTAAAAATCGGATTAGTTCCTAAGCTTCCTGTGATGCGCATTGTCTCTGCTGGAAACGTAGCTGGTGAAGGCGCCAAGATGGTCTTGTTATCAGCTCAAGAACGAAACGGTGCGATGGCGCTTCTGGATGAAATCGATTACATCGAATTATCTGATCGCGCGGATTTTAACGACAAGTTCGTTGAGCGCCTTAGCTTTCCTGCCTAAATCATGTCTGTTGCCGTAATTGCATGTGGTGCAATCGCTACACATATTTCACACATCCTAGAAACAGAAAAACTAGATGTAACCATCTATCCCCTGCCTCCACTTCTTCATAATCAACCTGCAAAAATTGCTGGCGAAGTTGAGAAAACTTATCTAGAAATTAAAGATAAGCACTCTAAGTGTGCGGTGGCATACGCCGATTGCGGCACATATGGGGCACTCGATATCGTCATTGAAAAACTTGGGCTAAAGCGTTTAGGTGGCAATCATTGTTATGACATTTTTGCTGGAAAAGAGAAGATTCAGGCAATCATGGACGCCGATGCAGGAACTTATTTCTTGACTGATTTTCTCGTTAAATCATTTCATCGAAGCGTCATCGTCGAACTCGGTTTAGATAAGCGCCCAGATTTACGTGATGATTACTTTAAGCATTACAAGAAGATGGTGTGGCTAGCGCAGAATCCAACACCAGAGTTAAGCGTTATGGCACATGCGGCAGCAGATTTAATTGGCTTAGAACTTGAAATTGATGTTGTTGGTGAAGGCAGCCTTAAAGAACAAATCCTGGAATTACTTAACTGACTCCAGCTCCATAGCCTTTAGAACAATTGGGCTGAGCTTGCTGCGATCTACATCATTGTGCAGGCGCTCACGCATTTCTGGAGTCCAGAACTGAACAATATGGTGAGCCACTTCAATTTCAGGAGCACCAGTGGTTGGAACGTTGGCTGCAATTTGATTTGCCATACGAATGATTGAATCTAATTGTGAATCTCCAGCAATCTCATGTTCGTGCATGACTGCTGGACCTTTTTCACTTGGTGAAATTTCAACAGCCGTGACTTTGTATTCAGGGCAGTTTGTCGCCCAATCTGAATAATCTGTTGTGATGACGTTGGCACCTGATTCAGGGAAGTGGAAGGTTGTGTAAACAACTCCTGCAGGAACTGAATCTGTAATGCGTGCGTGCATGATTGTCTCGCCCACGCGTGATGAAAGCTTCACCCAGGAGCCATCTTTAATGCCACGCATTTCGGCATCTGATTCATGAATGTCCAAAATATCTTCGCTATGCCAGATGTTATTTGCTGTGCGACGTGTTTGTGCACCCACGTTGTACTGACTCAAGATGCGACCTGTTGTAAGTAATAACGGGAATTTACGTGTGGATTTTTCTAGTGTTGCTACGTATGGCGTAGCCATGAACTTTCCTTCGCCACGAACAAATTCGTTGATGTGCATTGTTGGCGTGCCTTCAGGAGCCTTTTCATTTACTGGCCATTGGAGCGAACCGACGCGATCTAGATGTTCGAATGAGACGCCAGCAAATGTTGGTGTTGTTGCTGCAATTTCATCCATGATCTGTGCTGCATTTTCATATGACATCTCATAGCCCATTGCGCGGGCAAGATCGCATGTAACTTCGTACTCAGTCTTGCCTGTCTTTGATGGCATTACTGGGCGAACACGATTGATGCGGCGTTCAGCGTTTGTAAATGTTCCATCTTTTTCTAGGAAAGATGTGCCTGGCAAGAAAACGTGAGCAAACTTAGAGGTTTCATTGAGGAACAAATCCTGAACAATGACCATATCCATTGCGCGAAGAGCAGCGTGAACGTGAGTTGTATTTGGATCTGATTGGGCAATATCTTCACCGTGCACATAGAGACCACGGAATTTATTGCCAAGTGCTGAATCAAACATATTTGGAATACGTAAGCCTGGTTCTGGACGAAGAGTTACGCCCCACTTTTTATTGTAGATATCACGAACATCATCACGAGAAATGTGTCGGTATCCAGGCAACTCATGTGGGAATGAACCCATGTCACAAGAACCTTGCACATTGTTCTGTCCACGAAGTGGATTAACTCCAACACCCTTGCGACCGATGTTTCCGGTTGCCATTGCTAGGTTTGCAATTCCCATAACCATTGTTGAACCTTGGCTATGTTCTGTTACGCCGAGTCCATAATAAATCGCGCCATTTGGAGCTGCTGCGAACATGCGTGCTGCTTCGCGAATCTTTGCAGCCGGTACACCTGATGCTGCTTCGAGTGTTTCAGGAGAGTTCTCTGGCAATGAGATGAATTTTTCCCAATCCGCAAAAGCTTGCAGGTCGCAACGCTGCTCAACGAACGTGCGATCAATCAAACCTTCTGTTGCAATTACGTGAGCAAGTGCGTTGATGACTGCAACGTTTGTGCCGGGCAATAATTGCAAGTGGAAATCAGCTTCAACGTGTGCGGATTTAACAGTTTCTGTAACGCGAGGATCTACAACAATTAACTTTGCGCCGCGACGTAGCGCTTGCTTCATACGAGAGTTAAATACTGGGTGTGCAGCAGCTGGGTTGGCACCAATAACCATGATGACATCTGCGAATTCAACAGATTCAAAATCCTGAGTACCGGCAGATGTTCCAAATGTCTTGCTCAATCCATAACCCGTTGGTGAGTGACATACGCGCGCGCATGTATCTACGTTGTTATTTCCAAATGCTGCACGCACCATCTTTTGAACGACATAAACCTCTTCATTAGTGCATCGAGATGATGTGATTCCACCGATTGAATCAACACCACTTTCGGCTTGAATTTTCTTAAGACCCGCGGCTGCAAAAGCGATTGCTTCTTCAAATGAAACTTCACGCCATTCATCTGTGATTTTTTCGCGAATCATTGGCTTTGTAATTCGATCGTTGTGAGTTGCATATCCCCACGCAAAGCGTCCCTTAACGCATGAGTGACCAGCATTTGCTCCACCATCTTTAAGCGGAACCATGCGCACGAGTTCGTCCCCACGCATTTCAGCTTTGAACGAGCAACCAACTCCGCAATACGCGCAGGTCGTAATAACAGAACGAGTTGGTGCACCGATTGTTAGCAAAGTCTTTTCTGTCAGCGCACCCGTTGGACACGCTTGCACACATGCACCACACGAAACGCATTCACTTTCGATAAATGATGTACCTGAAGATGAGACACGAGCTTCGAAGCCACGGTTTTCAATTGTCAGTGCAAAGGTTCCTTGTACTTCATCGCATGCACGCACGCAGCGGTTACAGACGATGCACTCTGTTGAATCAAATGTGAAGTATGGATTTGTCTCATCTTTTACTAAGCCAAGGTGTGTTTTTCCTTCGTAGCGAACTTCTGTAAGCCCGACCTCTTTAGCCATTCCGTGCATTTTGCACTCATCGCCTGTTTCGCAATTAGCTGGGTGATCTGACATGTAGAGCTCCATGACACCGCGGCGAATCTTCTGCACGCGATCGCTCTTGGTGGAAACTTTCATGCCATCTGACACAGGAGTTGTACACGAAGAAGGTGTGCCATTTCGTCCATCAATTTCTACAACGCATAAACGACAAGAACCAAATGCTTTGAGGCGATCAGTTGCACACAATTTTGGAATGTTATTGCCGAGCATTGCCGCGGCTCGCATAATTGAAGTTTCAGCAGGAACAGTTACGGATTTTCCATCAATTTCGACAGTAACTGTTTCGATCTTTTTACTTGCTGGAGTGCCGAAGTCTGGTTCGATGATCATTGTCATTTCTTGGCACCTCCTGTGAAATCTTCTGGAAAGTTATTCATGGCACTCTTTACTGGAAGCGGTGTAAGTCCGCCCATCGCGCAGAGAGATCCGTCGGTCATCACTTCGCACAAGTCTAAGAGCAATAACTTATTTGCAGGAACATCCACGCCAGAAATAATCTTCTCAATCGTTTCAGCCCCGCGTGTAGAACCCAAGCGACATGGAGTGCACTTGCCGCAGGACTCAAGTGCGCAGAACTCCATTGCAAACTTTGCTTGTTGGGCAAGATCGACAGAGTCATCAAAAAGAACAACGCCGCCGTGGCCAAGCATTCCGCCAGCTGCAGCCAGTGATTCGTAATCCATTGAAACACCGAGTTGTGAAGAGTTGAAGTACGCACCGAGTGGTCCACCAATTTGAATTGCGCGAAGTGGTTTACCGCTAAGCGTTCCACCACCAAAAGTATTTACGAGTGTTTCTAAAGTAACTCCAAATGCTGTTTCAATAATTCCACCGCGAGCAATGTTTCCGGCTAATTGGAAAACCTGTGTGCCCAGTGAGCGACCTGTTCCGCGAGCTGCGTATGCAGCAGCGCCATCTGCAATAACTGCAGGAACGCTTGCAAGGGTTAGAACGTTATTAATAATTGTTGGTTTTCCAAAGAGACCAGCAATTGCAGGTAGCGGCGGCTTTGAGCGAATAACACCGCGCTTACCTTCAAGGCTTTCAAGCATTGCAGTTTCTTCACCGCAGACATAAGAACCAGCACCAACTCGAACTTCAAGAGTAAATGCGTGCTTGCTTCCAAGAACTGAAGAACCGAGTACGCCAGCACCTTCTGCAATTGCAATAGCAGCACGCAAACGTGTGATTGCAGTTGGATACTCAGAGCGCAGGTAAACAAAGCCTTGTGTTGCACCGACTGCAACAGCTGCAATCGCCATTCCTTCAATAAGAGTAAATGGGTCTGCTTCAATCAAAATACGATCTGCAAATGTTCCGCTATCGCCTTCATCTGCGTTACAGCACACATATTTTTGATCAGCTTGCGCGTCCAGAACTGTCTTCCATTTAATACCTGCAGGAAAGCCTGCTCCCCCACGTCCACGTAAACCTGAAGAAGTTACCTCGGCAACTATATCGCTGCCACTTTGTGTGATTGCTTTACGCAAACCAACTAGACCACCGTGTGATTCGTAATCCTTCAGTGAAAGTGGATCAATTAATCCAACGCGCTTGTACGTAACGCGATCCTGTCCTGCAAACCATGCAATCTGATCAGTTAAACCAAGTGCGAGTGGATGCGCACCACCATGTACAAAATCGGCGTCAAACAAAGAGGAAACATCTTCTGGCTGCACAGGCCCGTATGCGATGCGACCTTGCGGTGTCACAACTTCAACGAGAGTCTCAAGCCACAGTGCCCCACGTGTTCCATTTCTAACAATGGCTACATCGATAGAGCGTTTAACAGCTTCTTGTGCAATAAGTGCCGCAACCTGATCTGCACCAATTGAGATTGCAGCACTGTCATTAGGGACGTAAATGATTGTGCTCATGCGGTCACCTTTTCAACTGTCGCACGACCAACTAGTTCACCATCAACCATGGCAGCTGGTGAAAGAGCGCAATTTCCAAAACAGTACGCTGACTTAATTTCTACATCAGCATGTGTTTCATCAATTTTCTTACCGAGTTTTTTCTCAACAGCTGCAACTAATTCCCGAGATCCAACTGCTTGGCACGCTTCTGCTACACAGATTTGAATGCATCTAGCAGGCGCCGGCGATGTACGTAGATCGTGATAATACGTAAGTACACCGTGCACATCTGCCCGAGATACGTTAAATGTCTCTGCAATTAATGCAACTGCATCCTCATGGACATAACCAAAACGTTCTTGAACAGCTTGCAGCGCGATCAGCACTGGACCTTGAACGTTTTTCAAAGGAGACAACACGCGTGTTGCTTCTTCGATACTCCATGATGGATATGACATCTTAGAAAAGACCTACAACTTTGCCATCGACATAATCGATACGTTCAGCTGATGGAACCTTTGGAAGCCCTGGCATTGTCATGATTTCACCGCAGACAAGCACGATGAATTCAGCGCCAGCAGATAAACGAACTTCGCGAATGTTGAGCGAGTGACCACTTGGTGCACCGCGAAGCGCCGCATCAGTTGAGAATGAGTACTGAGTCTTTGCAACACAGATTGGGAAGTGACCGTAGCCGCCATCTTGTAATTCTTTAATCTTGTTGCGCACCTTGGCGTCCGCTGTCACATCTGCAGCGCCATAAATCTTTGTTGCAACTGCTGTGACCTTATCCCAGAGAGTTGCACTATCTTCGTAGACAAATGTCATCTTCGATGGCTTCTCACAGAGTTCGACAACAGCGTGTGCAAGATCTGCAGCGCCCTTACCGCCATCTGCCCAGTGAGTTGCAAGAACAATTTTTACACC